>NZ_JAQMSE010000180.1:0-48758 GCF_028330045.1 Aphanizomenon sp. CS-733/32 | reverse complement strand
TCACTTTATCACACCATTTCGCTTTTAATGCTATTTATTCTCATTAAGCATCTTAATTTTTGAATTGACTTTAGTTATTATGTACTACTTTAAGGGCTTTTTTGATCTGTGACAGTTTGGGGTGCGGAATGTGGGTTTTAACTGAAGAAATGACAGTTGTAGATTTTGCTGATTGGGTAAAAACTAATATTGATATTTCTCTCTGATTTAATCTGAATATTTAGTAAATTGCTGAAAAGTCTCAAGTCCAAGGATAGAAACGGCGATTCTTAACGCCGCAGAATGGAATTCTGTGGCTATATAAATAGAAGTTGTACTTACTAATTTTCGCTTATACAAGACTTGTTTATGTACAATTGAATTGAATTCAGGAAATCACAGAAGCCCCTTACCAATTACCAACCTAAATTCTGGTTGACATTAGACTTTTTAGTGCGATATGATGGTATGCTATTTAAAGTGTATTGATTGCTGCACTAGGCTAAAAAAGTATATCCATAATATCGGTAGCTGATATGGCCTAAGTAATGCCTAGATGCCAATTTTTTGTTGTTTATTAATGAGGTGAATATGGCAAAGCGCCGTAACCCGAAAAAAGAAAAGGCGCTACGAAACCAGGCCTACGCCCGAAAGTTTCGTAAACGGACCACCACAGGTAGAATGGGCAGAAGATTCCAACAAAGAACGCCCAAGAGTGAAGAGGAAGAAGGAACAGGGGCAGCAGCAATGGACGCTGCTGATTAATGTATCTGATTAAATTTGACTCTTTCATATTTTGAATTTTTAGGGTGTACACCAGTACACCCTTACTTGTGTCACCTGTCCCCGTGGCGTAGCACCTGTAACCTGTCCCCGTGGCGTAGCACCTGTAACCTGTCCCCGTGGCGTAGCACCTGTCCCCGTGGCGTAGCACCTGTAACCTGTCACCTGTAACCTGTAACCTGTCACCTGTTCCCTTTATTTCACACTGAGTTGAGTCCGGGCGTTGACAAGAGCTTGTCTAACTTGTTCAAATCCTGTACCTCCATAGCTGTTGCGGGCTGCAACTACCTGGCGTGGAGTTATGGCTTCATAGATATCGGACGCAAATGCGGGATGGATTTGTTGCCATTCTTGTAGTTGTAGGTCTTTGAGTAGTTTACCAGCGGCAATACTGGTTTTGACGACTTTGCCGACAATGTTATAGGCTTCGCGGAAGGGTACACCCCTAGCGGCGAGATAATCTGCGACATCGGTAGCGTTAGAAAAGTCTTCTGTAACTGCTGTTGCTAATCGTTGATGACGAAATTCTAAACCTTCTTGCAGTAAAATTGTCATTGCTTCTAAACAGGCTTTGACTGTATTGACGCTGTCAAATATGCCTTCTTTGTCTTCCTGGAGGTCTTTGTTATAAGCCAGGGGTAAACCCTTCATAATTACTAACATGGCTTGCAGATGACCAAATACTCGCCCGGTTTTGCCGCGCACTAATTCGGGTACGTCGGGGTTTTTCTTTTGGGGCATAATGCTAGAACCTGTGGCACAGCTATCTTTAAGGGTGACGAAGCGAAATTCTTCTGATGCCCACAGGATGATTTCTTCGGAAAGACGGCTGAGGTGAACCATGATAATACTAGCAGCACAGAGAAATTCTATGACGAAGTCACGATCGCTCACTCCGTCCAAACTGTTAGCATAAACATGATCAAAATGTAGTAAATTGGCGCTATAGTGGCGGTCAATGGGGAAAGTTGTTCCCGCTAAAGCACCACAGCCCAAGGGGGAGATATTGACTCGGCTATAAACGTCTTCTAAGCGTTCCCAGTCCCGCTGTGCCATGTGAAAGTATGCCAGTAAATGGTGGGCTAAACTGACTGGTTGGGCGCGTTGCAGGTGGGTATAACCAGGAATCAAGGTTTCAACATTTTTTTCGGCTATATCAACTAAGACTGTCTGAAAGTTCCGCAGTTGTTGGCGGATTTGTTGAATTTGATCCCGGAGGTATAATCTCGTGTCTGTACCTACTTGGTCATTGCGAGAACGGGCGGTGTGGAGTTTTTTACCGACATCTCCGACAATTTCCGTGAGGCGCTTTTCTACGGCAAAATGCACATCTTCGGCATCAACACCGGGTTGGAATTGTCTTTGACGATATTCTTGACGAACTTGTTCTAAACCGTTAAACAGTGCTTCCCCTTCTGCATGGGAAATTATACCTGTATGCGCCAACATTTTGGCATGGGCTTGAGAACCTGTAATATCATATTCGATAAGTTCAATGTCAAAACTGATACTGGCATTAAAACGAGCGATCGCTGGATGCAGCGCGGACTCAAACCGCTGACTCCAAGTTTGTTTTTCGGTCATAAATCTGAAGGGAAAGGAAGAAATTTGTAGATATTAGATTTTGAATCATACGCCGGATGTGAGTTAAAAATCTTGTTGTTTCATCAGCAAAATTACAAGGTCTTCAGTATCTAAATAATTAATCCAAAATCCAAAATCTCAAATCTAAAATCAATTTAACCGTAACTAGTAAAACCTTTGAACAGATAACCCACAATTATACCAATCAACAAGGCCCAAATTTGCCCAGTTTTGACAAAGTGATTCCAAGAGGCTTGTACTTGACCTAAAAGGTCTGGGTCTCTAACATTACCAATATCAGCCAGAAGAGTGATATGTTCGTGTAGATTTCCTAGTAGTGGCAATAGTGAATCATTCAAGTGTTCCATAATTCTTTTACCAAAAATTTTATCACCTGTTATCAAGAGTTGAAGTAACTAATCAAATCAAAAGCTACCGCAATTATACGCAATCTTTACTTTTATAAGTTTACTATGTTTCTGCCGCCAAACGTAATTTTTCTGAAGTTCGTAAAATTTGCCCAGCTAAAACCGCTGCACCAAAGCCATTATCTATATTTACTACACCTATACCAGCAGCACAAGAATTGAGCATTGTCAATAGAGGTGCTAAACCGGAAAAGCTTGCACCATAACCAATACTGGTAGGAACAGCAATTACGGGACAATCTGCCAAACCGGCGACAACACTAGGTAAAGCACCTTCCATACCCGCGACAACGATTAAAACCGATGCTGATTCTAATACATGACGGTTGCTTAATAATCGGTGAATTCCCGCTACACCGACATCCCAAAGACGCTGGACATAAAAACCGGAAAGTTCTGCGGTAACAGCGGCTTCTTCTGCAACGGCTAAATCAGCAGTACCAGCGGAAAGGATACCAATTTTACCAGGAAATCTGACTTCAATTACAGGGGGAGCAATGGCACAAATTCGGGCTTGTTCGTAATATTGGATACCTCTAACTTTTGGTTGTAATGCGGAATATACTTGTGGTTCAATGCGGGTAGCCATGACGACGGAAGTACGGTGGCGCATGACTTCCATGATTTGAGCAATTTGTTCTGGTGCTTTACCAGGTCCCCAAATGACTTCCGGGAAACCGGTTCTTAATTGACGATGGTGATCTATTTTAGCAAATTCACCTACGGATTGATAGGCTAGGTCTTTGAGGGAGTCGAAGGCTATATCTGGGGTTATTTTACCATTGGCGACGGCTTCTAAGAGCGATCGCAAATTTTCGGGTTGTGTCATGCAATTTTGGTGATTGGTAATTGGTAATTGGTAAAGGAAAGCAAAAGATTAATATTCCCTGTTCCCTATTTCGTAACTTTAATTTCATGAATATTCCAAAAAGCACCACCGAGAGCGGAATATTTGATACCTTGAAACCGATTTCTGATTGCTGATAGAGAATAGGAATTAACCAAGTAAATAAAAGGTAAATATTCCTGTGTTAATTGTTGACTTTCGCCATAAATTTCCTTTAATTTAGCCTCATCAAACTCCTGTGCGCCTTGAATATAAAGTTCATGAATTTTCTTTTCCCAGTCAGCAACTTCCCAACCTTCAATCGGTTTTTGTCCAGCTTGTGGTTTTTGATTAAACATATGTAGTCCCCCTTCAGGAGACCACACATTTGCACCATCATTTGGTTCTAAACCCCCTGTTAAACCTATTAAACAAGCATCCCAATCTAAAGTGTTAGAAAGTTTATCTATAAAAGTATTCCAAGCCAATGGCGTGAAATCTACTTGAATGCCAATTTTACTTAAATCTTGTTTAATTTGCGAACCCATTGACTCCCGAATTTTATTACCCGCATTAGTTAATAATGCAAATCTCACCTCATTACCTTGATCATCTACTAAGAGATTTTTGGCATTATATTTGAATCCGGCTTTTAGTAGCAATTCTTTGGCTTTTTCAGGATTATAATTATAAACCTTCAAGCCTTTTTCCGGTGATAAGAAATAAGAACTTTGAACAGAAATAGGAGAATTTTGGGGTGTACCTAAACCACGAAAAGTATTATTCAACATGGTTTGTCTATCAATAGCATAGGCTACTGCTTGGCGAAATTGCACATTATTAAACCATTTGGATTTAATAGGATCAACTAATGGTTGATTTTTTCTTTTTCCCTGATTTAAATTAAAGGAAATAAAGGAAGTGCTAGAACTAGGACCCCCATTATATATTTTAAAATTCCCTTGCTTTTCCTGAACTTTTAATAAAGAAAAATAATCAGGGGAAACACCAATAGAATCTAAATCACCGGAACGGAATTGGAGTAATGAAGTATCTGTTGATTCGACAATTTGCCAAATTATTCGTTCAATATAAGGTTGGGGTTTACCTTGAGCATCTTTACGCCAATAATAGGGGTTACGGCGAAAAATTATCCGTTGACTCGTATCATATCTTTCCAATTTATAAGGACCATTAACAATAATTTCTTCAGGAGGAGTATCCACACCCCATTTATTCAGAAATTCCACTTTACCATCTTTATTTTTGGTTTTGACTGATTTCTCTAAAATATGAGCAGGTAAAATAGCTGCGCCTGTATTTAGTAAAAAAGGTCTAAATGGTTCAGGGACACTAAATTCTACTCTTCTATTATCTATTTTTTTGACAGTAGGTAATTTGCGATCTTTCCCGACTCTTAAAACATCTCTAGTATCTGTCGGGATGTTTTCATTCAAATAAATATCATTATAGGTAAAGACAACATCATCAACTGTTAATGGTTGTCCATCTGACCATTTTAGACCTTCACGCATGGTAAAGGTAATTTTGGTTTTATCTGGTGATATTTCCCATGATTCGGCTAACGCTCCTTCTATTTTGCCATCAATGGGATTTTGAGTTAATAATCCTTCATAGGTGTAACCAAAAATATTTGGTGATTCGGAACTCAGTGCTGCATTAAATGTTTTTGGATCACTCAAAATGCTTGTTACTAATTGGGGTACTTGAGCCGCATTTGTTTTTAATTTAGTGGAGTTACAAGCGGTAAGTCCTATTGCTGCAAATGCAATAATAGTTATTAATAAAAGAAGGCGTTTTGTGGAATTGACTATCTTTTTTGTTAATGTCATAGTTTTAATAATTAAACAGTTATCTAAGTTGATGAACGAGAATTAAACCAATTGAGGAAATCCTGCGTGATTGTAAAATATTTAATTCCAGCATTACGTAAAACTTCTTTGACTTCAGGTTTACCAAAATCCTTACTATTATTACTAATAAATGCTTTATCTTCTTGAGGATGTGATTGAGCATGATCTAGGATACACTGTAATATTACATTATCCATAATATCATTTTTAATTAGTAATGTTTCCGGCTGTATCAACATGGATTTACAAATATCTTGAAGTTTTTTAAATTCTAAGTTGATGCTGGTAATTTGAGTATTAATAGCATTAGTAAGACGATCTTCGATATCATTAAGTAAATCATTATTGGTAATGATAGTTTCTTGTAATTGTTGACTTAATAAGGGAGCATAATTAGAAGTTTTATCACGGTCAATTTCTGTGATTTTTAGTTCTAGTTCTCGTTTAAATTTCAATTTTTCTTGTTTTTCTAACTTGTAAACAGACACAGCTTCAATATAACAAATATTTGGTATAAATATCTTAACTGAATTAGGCGGATTATACAGCAAATTTTCTGCTTGCGAATCCTGTCCTTTCGCAATAGACATAAAGAAGTTAGTTTCTATATAAAGTATGGTCACTCTAATCTTCCTGATAATTAACTATAAATTTTCACAAAATAATGTATTTCTATTCATCATTCTGTGAATAGGTCTCTCCATGTTTTAACTTTGTTAGTATACCTATTTTTTCTAATTCTTGATATCCAGGTGGTATTTTTGATTTCCACTGATAAGCTAAGTCTCTCAGCCAAGATTCTATTAGGGTTTTTAGATAGAACTTAAATATTCTTTTTTCGCTGAATCTTGAGTCATAATGGCTAAGAATATCCCCCGCATTTAATGATACCACTGGCTCAGAAAATACGCCACTAATAGACTTGAAAACATTGATTTTCGTTAAATTTGCCAAAATAACAAATCGCGGGTTTTCCTGAGAGTTTTGTAAATATAGGTTGCTGACTTTTGATAAATTATTTTCATGATTTTCCAGAATTTCTTGCGTTGTGATATCTACTAATAATGCAATTTGCTGATTTTGATCTAAGACAATAATATCTGGAGAAGATAGTTGAAATAAACTTTCTATTTTCTCTGGTGAATCAAATTGATTATTCCAAATACTAGAAATAAGTCTGATTTTAATTAGTTCTTCTGGTTTGTCTAAGCTAAACATTCTCTTATTCTCCTATTAGTTATGAATCAATCATCTGCTAACAACAAAACTACAGCATAAGCACAAATCCCTTCTTCTCTCCCCGTTGGTCCGAGTTTTTCATTAGTTGTAGCTTTGACACCAATTTGATTTGGTTCGACTTCTAAAACTGCTGCTAATTTATCTCGCATTTTAGCAATATGCGGTTTTAATTTGGGACGTTCAGCGACAACAACAGAATCAATATTGCCAATTTTCCAACCTTGTTCCCGAATTAGTTGATGGACTTGATGTAATAATATTAAACTATTAGCCCCAGCCCATTGGGGATCTGTCGGAGGAAAATAATGACCAATATCCCCCAAAGATAAAGCTCCCAGCATCGCGTCCATAATGGCATGAGTCAGAACATCAGCATCACTGTGTCCTAACAAGCCGAGTTCATGGGGAATGTGAATACCGCCTAAAATCAAATTGCGATCGCTCACCAATCTGTGTATATCGTAGCCATTACCAATTCTGATGTTCATAGTTAGTTGTCCTTTGTCAGTTGTCAGTGGTCAGTTGTCAGTTATCAAAGAATATTTTTCTCCCCCCACTTCCCCTACTTCCCCTACTTCCCCTGTTCCTTCTCTTCTTCCCAAAGTTTGAGCAAATCGGGACGACGGGAAGCAGTGCGTTCAATTTGTTGTTGAAAACGCCAACGAGCGATCGCAGCATGATTACCACTTAGTAGCACATCTGGGACTTGCCAACCACGAAAATTTGCTGGACGAGTGTACTGAGGAAAATCCAACAAATATTCCTCAAAACTTTCCGTCTTCAGCGATTCCTCCTTACCCACAGTCCCCGGAAGCAGACGCACCACACCATTAATCAAAACCATCGCAGGAATTTCTCCCCCCGTTAGAATAAAATCCCCCAAAGAAATTTCCCGACTCACCAAATTTAGCACCCTGTCATCTACCCCTTCATAATGACCACAGATCACAACCAATTGGTCGTAATTCGTGGCTAGTTCGCGCAGCAAGGGCTGATTCATTGGTTGTCCTTGGGGACTCATCAAAATCACCTCTCGACGGGGTAGAATCGGCAAAGACTCCACAGCCGCAAAAATCGGTTCTGGCTTCATCAACATTCCCACACCACCACCATAGGGTTGATCATCTACCTTGTGGTGCTTATCCGTAGTAAAATCTCTAGGATTAACTAAATGCACTTGAGCAATCTGTTTAGCTAAAGCCTTAGCCAACAAACCAGAATTGAGAATTGACGTAAAACAGTCAGGAAAAAGTGTAACTATATCAAAACGCACAGTAATTCGTATTCGATAGAACTAATTTTAAGGGTAGATACTTAGCCAATACCATAACTGATAACCTAGCATGGATTCAGGAGTTCGGAGTTTGGAGTTCGGAGTCAGGAGTTCAGAGTTCAGGATTCAGGAGTTCAGGAGGAAGAAGAATCGTTTTCACCACTGACCACTGACCAATGACCAATGACCACTGACCACTGACCTCAAAAGTTTTTCTAATTACTTAATTTATGTTTAAATATTGTCACTACTAAATTTAAATTAACAATCCCACCAAAGTTAACAACTTCCGGGATAGATCCAACCAGCCTCAGAAGTAAGAGTGTCAAGACCCACTAAATCCTAAGTCCAGACGGGAATTATAGTTAATTTAGCACTATGAAAGCCATCTGGAAAAATGTAGATAGGTAAAAACAAGATGCTGGCTATGAGAACGACGGACATGAGAAAATTGAGGCATCGTGTGCGTCAAGCAGTGTCCTCTCATCAAAGCCAAAGGCGAAAATTAACAAGCAACACAAACCTTGTTCAATTAACCTGAAGTTGTTGACTCCCTCAAGCAGAAACACAATGCCGCAGTTAGAAGTTAAATCGCTGGAAATGAGGACACCCCAAGCTACTAAAACCGCCGTACTAGTTATCGGAGGCGCAGAAGATAAAGTTCATGGACGTGAAATTCTAAGAACTTTTTTTGTTCGTGCTGGTGGTAACAAGGCGTATATTACAATAATTCCATCAGCCTCCCGTGAGCCTGCCATTATTGCCGGTAGGTACGTTCGCATTTTTGAAGAAATGGGTGCGGAAAAGGTTGAGATATTAGACATTCGGGAACGGGAACAATGCGAAAATCCTGAGATTAAAGCATCTCTTGAAGCCTGTAGTGGTGTCTTCTTGACAGGAGGAGACCAACTGCGTCTTTGTGGAGTCCTGTCCGACACACCAGCAATGGAAATTATCCGCCAGCGGGTAAGAGCCGGACAACTGACTCTAGCAGGAACTAGTGCTGGAGCAGCCGTGATGGGACATCACATGATCGCAGGTGGTGGTAGTGGTGAAACACCAAATCGTTCCCTGGTGGACATGGCAACAGGCTTAGGATTCATTCCTGAAGTTGTCGTTGACCAACATTTCCATAACCGGAATCGGATGGGGCGACTAGTTAGCGCGATCGCCGCTCACCCAGATAGATTAGGTATTGGTATAGACGAAGATACCTGTGCTGTGTTTGAACGCGACGGTTGGCTACAGGTTATGGGTAAAGGCAGTGTCACCATTGTTGACCCTACCGAACTTACCCACACCAACGAACCTAACGTTAGTGCTAACGAACCCTTAACCGTACATAATTTAAGACTACATATCCTCAGTTACGGAGATCGCTTCCATCTTTACCAACGTACTGTTTTACCTGCTGTGCATCGCATCTCTAGCTGACGATAGGAAGATATTGAGTATCTCAGGTTACACTGATTTAACCACATCTTGATTTCTTCCTCTAGAGTTTAGATCAATTCCATCTAAGAAGGAAAAACTGCTTCAAATGCCAAATTTAGCGGTCAGTTCCAGCAAAAAACTAGAATTTTGGTTACGAATCTCCATCTACCTATTCCCATGAGAATCCTCAAGATCCAGACCTTACGCGGCCCAAATTACTGGAGCATTCGACGGCACAAACTGATCGTTATGCGCCTAGACTTAGATAACTTTGCCGAAACCCCCTCAAATGAAATATCTGGCTTCTATGAAGGATTAGTAGAGGCACTGCCAAGTCTAGAGGGTCACTACTGCTCCCCAGGCTGTCGTGGTGGTTTTCTAATGCGGGTGCGAGAAGGCACCATGATGGGTCATATAGTGGAACACGTAGCCTTAGAACTCCAGGAATTAGCGGGAATGCACGTAGGTTTCGGTCGCACCCGTGAAACCGCCACACCTGGGATTTACCAGGTAGTGATTGAGTACCTAAACGAAGAAGCGGGTCGCTATGCAGCCCGGGCAGCAGTCAGGCTATGTCAAAGTATTATTGACCGAGGACGTTATCCCAAAGCCGAACTAGAGCAAGACGTTCAAGACCTCAAAGACTTTTGGCGTGATGCTTCACTAGGACCCTCCACAGAAGCCATTATCAAAGAAGCGGAGAAAAAAGGTATTCCTTGGATGCCTTTACCAGCTAGATTCTTAATTCAATTAGGCTATGGTATCCACCAAAAACGGATTCAAGCCACAATGACCAATAACACAGGCATTCTTGGTGTAGAACTAGCTGGTGATAAAGAAGCTACTAAACGGATTCTTGATGCCAACGGCGTACCAGTCCCCAGAGGTACAGTCATCAATTTCTTTGATGATTTAGAAGAAGCCATTGAATATGTTGGCGGTTATCCCATCGTGATTAAGCCCTTAGACGGCAATCATGGACGAGGAATCACCATTGATATCCGCAACTGGGAAGACGCAGAAGCAGCTTATGAAATGGCTCGACAAGTCTCTCGCTCAATCATTGTTGAGCGATATTATGTGGGACGAGATCATCGAGTATTAGTAGTTAATGGCAAGGTAGTTGCTGTAGCAGAGAGAACTCCTGCCCATGTCGTGGGTAATGGCAAATCTACAATTACAGAACTAATTGAAGAAACAAACCTTGACCCTAAACGTGGTGACGGACATGATAACGTCTTGACGAAAATCGAACTAGACCGTACCAGCTACCAACTCCTAGATAGACAAGGGTACACCATCAACAGTGTGCCACCCCAGGGAGCAATTTGTTATTTAAGAGCTACAGCCAACTTAAGTACAGGTGGTAGTGCTGTAGATCGCACAGACGAAATTCACCCCGAAAATCGCTGGTTAGCACAACGGATAGTCAGAATTATCGGCTTAGATGTGGCTGGTATAGATATCGTAACTTCAGATATTAGCCGTCCTTTGAGAGAATTAGACGGTGTAATTGTGGAAGTTAATGCTGCCCCTGGTTTCCGAATGCACGTTGCCCCCAGTATCGGCATCCCCCGCAATGTCGCCGGCGCAGTTATGGATATGCTGTTCCCCAACGAACAATCTAGCCGCATTCCTATACTTTCAGTTACAGGTACGAATGGCAAAACCACCACAACGCGCCTGTTAGCCCATATTTATAAGCAAACTGGTAAGGTTGTCGGCTACACAACTACAGATGGTACTTATATCGGTGATTTCTTAGTAGAATCGGGAGATAATACAGGACCCCAAAGCGCCCATGTTATCCTTCAAGATCCGACCGTAGAAGTAGCCGTATTAGAATCGGCTCGCGGTGGTATTCTCCGCTCTGGGTTGGGTTTTGAAAATGCTAATGTAGGTGTAGTATTAAATGTGTCTGCTGACCATTTAGGCATCGGCGATATAGATACTATTGAGCAATTAGCCCATCTCAAAAGCGTAGTTGCTGAAGCTGTTTTCCCTGATGGTTATGCGGTACTCAATGCCGATGATCACCGGGTAGCGGCTATGGCAGAAAAAACTAAGGCCAACATTGCCTACTTTACCATGAATCCCGACTCGGATCTGGTACGGAAACATATCCAACAGGGTGGAGTAGCCGCAGTCTATGAACATGGTTATCTGTCTATTGTCAAAGGTGATTGGACACACCGCATTGAAAGGGCAGAAAATATCCCCTTGACAATGGGTGCAAGAGCGCCATTTATGATTGCTAATGCTTTAGCCGCTAGTTTGGCAGCTTTTGTTCAGGATGTCACCATTGAGCAAATTCGCGCTGGTTTAAGAGGCTTTCGTGCTTCCGTAAGTCAGACCCCAGGACGGATGAATTTGTTTAATTTGGGTAAATACCATGCTTTGGTAGATTATGCCCACAATGCGGCTAGTTACGAGGCTTTGGGGTCATTTGTCCGTAATTGGACAACGGGACAGCGCATTGGTGTAATTGGTGGTCCGGGCGATCGCCGTGACGAAGATTTTGTTACTCTAGGTAGATTATCAGCAGATATCTTTGACTATATCATTGTTAAAGAAGATGATGATACTAGAGGTAGACCTCGTGGTTCAGCTTCAGATTTGATTGTGGAAGGCATTACCCAAGTTAAGCCTAATTACCGCTTTGAATCAATTTTGGATGAAACCACAGCTATTAACAAAGCTTTAGATATGGCTAATGATGGTAGTTTGGTAGTAGTTTTGCCAGAAAGCGTCAACCGGGCGATTAAGTTAATTAAAATGCGGGGTGTACAAGAAGAAATCCAGCCTCAGCAATCAGTTAACAATGATTCCCACAATGGGATAGCACCTTCTTCTGTGGTTAATACACTGATTTAGGAGCATCTCTTGTTTGTAAATTGCCCTCAGACTAATTCATAATTTAAGTCTGGGGGTTAATTAATATTAGGTAAGATTTAGCAATTTCTATGTTCTCTGACAAGTTTAATTTTAATTATGGATAGGAATATTCTAACATTTTTTTATTCCATTAAAAAAGCTTTACTAGATTTGGACATAAGTTGCTAATATCAATCTCCATTGTTTTCACAACTACTTTCTCCAATGACAAAAATTGCCGTTTTTGATCTTCTTTCTTTTTTACACCGGGTAACATAGCTGCATTGAAAATAATAATTAATATTCCCGTAAAAAGAAGACCAAATAAAATCATATCAACTGCTGATTGTGGACTTATATCATGAGATTGATTTGTTGGAGTAACCTGTTGTGTTTGTAAAACAGTTTGAGGTTTTTGTAAATCATTAATTACATCTTGCGCTGATTGATATCTATATTCATATTCATCATGAATCATTTTGCGGAGAATATCTTTCAACTCATCACTAGAGTTAATTTTTGTATGCCAATCATCACCTATATCTTCAGGTCTTGAACCTGTCATTAACTCAATTATTGTTATTCCCAGTGCATAAATATCACTATTTTTTCGTGGAAACCCATTTATTTGTTCCTTTGGTGCATATTCTGGTGTACAAATCCGAGTTGCTGGTACTTGTAATTTGGTTGTATTAGCAATTCTTTCTTTGACTGCACCAAAATCTATGAGAAATAAATTACCCTGATTATCAATCATGATATTATCGCGTTTAATATCACGATGAATAATATTTTTATCATGAATATAAACCAGAATATTTAGTAAAGTTTCCAATATTTGAATTGTTTCGTAAACCGCAAATACTTTACAAGTCTTTATTTTTTCTCCCAAAGTTTCCCCATTAATATATTGTTGAATCAAATATAATTCTTGATTTTCCTCTATATACTCAACGAATCTGGGAATATGGGGATGACCATTTAAGTTTTGTAAAGTTTTTACTTCTCTTTGGAATAAATTCTTTGCTAAGTCAATATCACTTTGTTTATTACTAGAGAAAGTAAACTTTTTAACTTGCCACAAACTTTGTAAAGTTTTTACTTCTCTTTGGAATAAATTCTTTGCTAAGTCAATATCACTTTGTTTATTACTAGAGAAAGTAAACTTTTTAACTTGCCACAAACGTTAGTGATTTCCACAAGTCCTTTCCTCAACTTACTATAGATTTTAGAAATGCTGTAACTGATGCCGGAAATACATTAACGACATCAGCTAATCATTTTCATACTGTTGTTCAACAATCTTCAGCTATAATGCAAATAGCAGCTAAGGCTTTAAGCGATGCTACGAATAGCGCAACTGGATTAACAACCGAAATTTCTGAGTTAATATCTTCCTTGAAAAACACAACAGATAATTTGCAAAAGTATACAACCAATTTAGATGCTGTGGGTAAAACTTTAATTGATAACTCTAAACAGGTACAGATTTTAATTAAAAGTAATGAAGAAAAAATGATTGAAGTCTTGAAAAGTATACTTGACAACTCTGAGATAATTTTCAAATCTACCCAATCATTGAATCAAAATATTACTCAAGTTACAACGTCTTTAAATGATCACATTAAAATATTAAACGATATAGTGGACAACTCTCAAATAATTTCTATATCCACACAATCATTGAATCAAAATATTACTCAAGTTACAACTTCTTTAAATAATCATATTGTCCAAATAGATCAACAAAGTAAATTTTTGCGCGATTTAACTGCAATGATTCAAAAAGCTGATGTAAATATTAATCAAGTATCAGGAAATTTAGAGAGAAATACACCTTTGTTGGATAATCAGATTAATAAATTACAGCTTCTTACTAGTCAACTTAATCAAACTAGTCAAATTGTCTACCAAGTTAATGGTAATTTGGGTGAATTATTAAATGCTTCTCAAAAATCACAGCAATCAAATAATTAATGCTATTTAACTTAAATATATGCCAAGAAGGAATAGAAACAGTGCTACCAGCGCGGAAACATTTACGATTTGGACTTCTTTTACAGATTTGATGTCCAATGCCTTTATGATTATTACATTACTACTTTTGTTTTTTGTAGCCAAGTCATCAACAGAAACATCTGATGATCCAATATCAAAACCAAAAGATAGTAAACCAACAATTATTTCTCTTCCCGCAGATAAATATAGTTTTAAATCAGGTAGTGCAGTTTTACCGCAAAATTTGCAGGATGATATTAGTCAAAAAGGTGAAGACGGAGTAATTTTAAGAACAATTGAGGAAAATATTGCTGAATTAGAAAAAAGTGATAAACAGGTTGATGTTATTGAAGTAATTGGACACACTGATGGTGAAGAGGTTGGTTCTCTCAAATGTGATAATCAAAGAGGAGGCAATTTAGATAAAAAACTAGAAAATGTATCAAGAGGAGATCAAAGTGTTGCTATTTTATGTCCTGGTTCTAATGCTGATTTAGGTTTAATGCGTGCATTAGCAGTAGTTAAAGAACTGCAAAAGGCACAAAAACAAAAAGAATCGGGAAGCTTTAAACAACTACAATTTAGAGCATATTCATCAGCACAACTTCTGTTACCAAATGATCAGGGATTTGCAGAAAAAAATAGAGATCCTGACCCAAAACGTAGACGGATAGAAATACGTTTTGCACAGATTGGGGAGTACGTTACACCCGGAAAATAGTCTTGAGGAACGCAAATTTAATAACCTGCAATTCTGCCTGTCAAAATTAACACACTAGGGAACGTCCATGTTTTTCGGCTCTTTTTTGCAACTGATATTTGATGTCATCATCAATGTTAGAGATGGTGATATTAGTCATAAATAATTGATATAATTTTGATTATACCTATTATAGTCAATAATCACGAAAATTTTTGATTCTTACCTTTAAAGATGCACATACTTACATCTAATGCACATTTAAAAGTATTAATTGTCTGTCTCGATCTTCTCTAATCATTTCTTTCGTTTTCCTGGAGGTTGAGGCTTTATATTTCGCAAAAAAGCACCTAAATCTGAATTTTTGCTAATGCGACAGTTACCTTCACCAAACTCAGTGTTTAATTCTTCTTGATACTTTCCCGTTTCTTGTGGACCAGAAACGTTCGATTTAATATAAGTTTTTGGCGTAAATCTTAATGATGGATCAGTTTTTTTGAGAACATTTTTAAAATGTATATATGTATTTATAACCTGCTCTTTTGCTGTTTTGAGATCACCACCCTTCAATTCTACAAAGCAGATGATCTTTTCATTGTCTTTTGCATAAAATACAATGAGATCACAAATTTTCATTCCTTCTCTATCTAATCCTAATAGTTTACGAAACTTACAATTAGGGTTTGATTTCTCGTCTATATGAAAAAAGAGAATTGTTTCACCACTTGCTGGTTGTAAACTTACCTCTACTCCATTTTCTTTAAGGCTTGTCTTTCCTGGTAGCAAACAACATGATAACAATAAAGTATTGAAAGGCATTTTACAATCACTCCTGAATTTAAAAATATAAGAGTGATTATAAAAAAACATGAGAAATGTATTCTGACACCTCTCCAAATGTTCCCCAATCTATCCTACCATCTTCATGTAAAATATTTTTAGCTGTACCATCTTCAAATAAATATACAGAAACTTTTTCTTGAGTAATAAAAGCATCTGTCCTATCCAAACAAAATTTTTCTTTTATACTCTCTTTATCTTCATATTTAGAGGCTTTAATCAAATTTGCTAAATGATCAACAATATAAGGGCTATGGGTTGTAATTAAAATTTTCAAACCTGCTTGTACTAACATTGCTAAAAATTCAATAATTTGTACTTGCGCTGTTGGATGTAAATTCATTTCTGGCTCATCAATAATTAGTAATTCATTTGGTATAGCTAAATGACGCAAGCACAAAACTAAAGGAGCTAATTCTTTAACCATTGAAGAAGAAACTGTCATTTCCAGTTTAACATTTTTCGACGGTTGATAAAGTATTTCTTGATCGAACCCAGAATCATCAACATTTACTTTTCCTCCCAAAATATCATTTTCTAATATCTCTGCTAATCGAATATATTCTGAAACTTGTGGGTAAATTTGTATTTCTTCTTCCCTATCAGTAAATGTCTTGGTATATACACTTTCTAGTGTAAATTTTAAATCTTGTACTGGTACACTTAATATTCTGGGTACAATATTTTCTCCATTTTCATCAACATCTTCAAAATATTCATAATCTTGGATTTTTGTGGCTGAAGAAAAGAATGGTATAACTCCTGTTCTTTCTGTAGGTAATATATAAGTTTCTGAATAGAAAGACCTGTGAATTATCCCAAAAGTTTCTTGAAGCAAAATTTGTTCAAATACTCTTTTAGGCAATTTTTTCAAAATACTTTCTTCAGAAACTGAAACTATGTAAAAATAAATACTATTTTCGCCTAATTCTTTAAGTATATTGAGAGTGTTTTTACTTTGAGAACCAAAAGAAAATTGTTGTTTTGAAACATGACTTTTGATATTATCAAATCTTTCTTGTTTAGCTTCTGATAAATCAAAATTAATTTTCATCTTTTCAAAATCAACACGCTCTGTTGCTAGAAATTTGTTCATCCAGCTATGAGCCAAATTAGAGACATCATTAATATATAATTCAGCATATTCTTTAGCACAATCTATTAAATCAATCCGAACCGTTCCTTCTTGTAAAAATTCTTCAACTGCATTATCTATAATTGGATATCTCTGTTGAGTGTTTTTATCAAGATAAGCTTTGCAATACCTCTCACATCCATACTCACCTAAAATAGATGCTAAAGTATAAGCTGTCCAAGTTTTTCCTGTTCCATTACCACCAATAAACACAGTTAAAGGCTTTAAATCAATTTCTGCCTTTTCAATAACACCTAAGTTAGCAATTTGTATTTTCATAGCACATTTAATTTTAATTAGGGTTAAAAATCTCCAATTGACTACACCCTACCATTATTCGTAAATTCAGCAAATCATACCTATTACTGAATCACATATTTAAAAGGTTATATCTGGAATCATAGTAAAACTGACACTTACCTTACAGCAGATTGAATATTTCTCGGTCAAACCACTGCGCTCTTCTCTGCGCTTCTGCGCCTCTGCGTGAGATAAAAACCAAAAAAATGGAGAGGGGGAGATTCGAACTCCCGGAAGCTTTCACTTCATCCGATTTCAAGTCGGACGCATTCGACCACTCTGCCACCTCTCCAAATTATTTGCCAGAATTGTGTAATACAAAAACTGACAAATAACATCATAACATACAACTACAGAATTGGCACTACTGAAACTGAAGAATTATAAAAAACTTCTTCAGTAGCGATGTGGTAATCCTGATCCACCCAAACTAAAGAAGCTTTTGTTACCAAACCATCCTCCAAAGCAACCAGAGAAAAATTTCGTAACTTTATTCCGTCTTGGTGAATAATCCGGGGGACGGTGGCAGCATTTAGGTAAATAGTTCCTTCTGGACTTCTAAACACAGCCTTTCTTTGCAGCTTCTTCGTGTGGCGCAGGGTGCGGTGCATATGACCAAAAGCAACTAGGGAAACAGTTTTCTTGAGGTTGAGACTTTGAGAAATTGCTTCCGCTAAATCAGGATCACCAAAATCACCACCGATAGGATGCCAATCTTTGCCACAAGGGTCCTCAGCGCGATCGCCTAAACCACTCGGTCCATTGTGTCCGAGAAAAATAATATGATCAAAAGTAACACTTTTTACTACCTTAACAATTTTATCTGCGGACTCCTCCAAACTAGAGACACCATAGCGTTCTTGACACATTTGGGCAAATCGCCATTCGGGTCCGCCCCAGGTAAAAGGACGACCACCCACTACAGTTAAATTCCACTGCGGAAAATCTAACTTACCATAACCGACTTGGGCAGAACCTAATAAATCTAGCTGTTCCTGTACCCAGTCTTCCTTGGTGCGGTCATAAGGACATTTTTTGCGTCCCCATTCAGTTGCCGAGTACCAGGCATCGTGATTGCCCATTACCGCCGCTTTGGGAAGGTCTAGAGAAGCGATCGCTTTTACCACTTCCACCGACTCATTCCCGAAATCACCGACAAATAGCGCCAAGTCAACACCGAGATGCTGGAGTGCTATGCCGTCCTCTACTTCCCATTGGTCGTGAACATCGCCAATTACAGCAATTTTGATAGGTTTTGATTGATTTTTCTGACTGGTCATGCCACTTTAAAAAGCCGTATATCTCCAGGATATGAAACTCCACCGGATTTGGACATAAATTGCTAGAATCAATCCCTCCCTCTTTTTGGTAAAAACTACTATAATTAAATTCACAACGTAATAATTTGTAATTAAAAGCAGTTTTTAATTGTGTTTACAACTACACTTACCCAACCAAAATCAGGTATTTTACCCTTAGATTTGTTTGCCGCCATTGCGGATCTCAAAACAGAACTGAATGCAGTGATATTAGCCCACTACTATCAAGATCCTGATATTCAAGATATTGCGGATTTCATTGGCGATTCCTTACAATTAGCCAGAGCCGCAGCCAATACCAAAGCCGATGTCATTGTCTTTGCTGGTGTTCACTTCATGGCGGAAACTGCCAAAATCCTCAACCCTGATAAATTGGTGTTATTACCAGATATTAATGCAGGATGTTCTCTAGCAGATAGTTGTCCTCCCCAGGAATTTGCAGCTTTTAAAGCCGCACACCCAGACCATTTGATAATTTCCTATATTAACTGCTCGGCGGAAATTAAAGCCATGAGCGATATCATCTGTACCAGTTCCAACGCTGTGAAGATTGTCCAGCAAATACCCCAGGAACAACCGATTATTTTCGCCCCAGATCGCAACCTGGGACGGTATGTAAGGTCACAAACAGGACGGGAAATGCTCTTATGGCAAGGTAGCTGTATTGTCCATGAAACCTTTTCCGAAAAGAAAATAGTCCAGTTAAAAATTACACATCCTCATGCAGAAGCGATCGCTCACCCTGAATGTGAAACCAGCGTCCTCCGCCATGCCAGTTATATTGGCTCTACAGCCGCCTTACTCAATTATTGTCAAACCAGCCCTAGTCAAGAGTTCATCGTGGCTACAGAGCCAGGAATCATTCACCAGATGCAAAAACTAGCACCTGACAAACACTTTATTCCCGCACCCCCCCAAAGTGATTGTAACTGTAACGAATGTCCATTTATGCGGCTAAACACCCTAGAAAAACTGTATCTAGCCATGAAAAACCGCACCCCAGAAATTACCCTACCAGAAGAAATCCGCATAGCCGCACTCCGACCCATGCAAAGAATGTTAGAAATGAGTTAATTAGGAGTCAGGAGTCAGGAGTCAGGAGTCAGGAGTCAGGAGGAAGAAGGAAGAAGGAGGAATAGGAAAAATATATCCTGTTTATCCTTAAATCCTGGAAATCCTGATTCTGACATGATCAAGATTTACTCTTCTGAGCTTCTTTCTGGGCAGCCTCACTAAACTTTTTATACAACTTAGTTCTAATCTGTGCTTCCTGATAGCGGCTGTGGCTAGGTGCAACCTGACCCATTAAATCAGAAGCCCGTTGCCAAGTAGCAGCTAATTCCAACCACTGAGTTGAAGTTGTAGCCGTTGTACCAGTCACAGTCGCCTGGTTAGCCAGTCTCACAGATGCAACAAACGGATCATCAAATGGAATAGAAAGACTTTGGCGCACAGGACGATTCGATGATTCTGGCGGTCTTTGCTTGACTGTTTGAGAAGATTGAGAACCCACTAATGGCAACAGCTTCTTCAATGGATTACTTAACCGAAAATCTAGCAACCAAGCCAGTAAAATTATTGAAGATAAACCAGCAACCCATACAAATAAAGTTTTAACAGAAATTTTGCCCTGATTTCGATTCTTCAGCAAAGATTGGGGTTTTCTTAAAATAGGTTTTCTTGATTTGGTATAAACTTCAGTTAACCCTGGAATTAACCGCTTCAACAAGTTTGGTTGGTATACAGTAATTTCCCGTGACCACAGTAATTGACCATCAGTATCGCGGTTAATTTCCTCCAACCATAGTAATTGCTCTTCTCGAACAATTCGACTATTAATATTAACTCGGCGAATATGACGTGGTGTCAGTGAGTCCAAAATTTCTTGAATTTTTGGCACTAAGACAGATTGCTCCAGTTGCTCTACTGTAGCCGCTTCACATAAGATTTGTAATATACCATCCGCAAAAACTGCTCTAGTTCTGACACCGGACACAACTAGCCTTTCATTCAAAACTTGAATAATTGCCGCCACGCTGCCCTGGTGAGCTTGCCAAGCGATATCATTTATCCGATCTACCATTTGATATTTAGTGATAGCTCTCACACCCTGACCTGTGAAATAATATAACCTAAGTTACTAATTATCTAAATTTAGGCAGGGAAAAAGGTCAGTGGTCATTGGTCAACTACTCCTGCCTCTTGCCCCTTGCCTATTGCCTCTTACCCATTTTTAACTAGGAACTTACGTTAATATACATTCAATTTGCATATATCAATTGTAAATTTTAGCAACTCTATATTCTATTTGCTCAAGTGCAAATTGCCACACTTGATATCCTGCTAAAGATAAATGTAATCCATCCGTAGTTAATTCGGGACGCAAATTGCCATCAATACCCGTAAACCAATTGTGAATATTGAGGTAATTAGCCCCCTGCTTTTGGGCAATTATAGCCAATTGGGAGTTAATATGACGAATTCGACTATTAGGGATTTTCTGCGATCGCACAGGTAAAATAGATTGGACAATAATCTGACTACTGGGATGACTTTGACGTAAGCTATGAATAATCCGCGAGGAATTGACCAAAATTGACTTGTCAGTAGCACCCTTCCGTAAATCGTTAATCCCAATCATTACATAAATTATATCGGGTCTGGTGGCAGAAAATGCCGACAATCTTTTAGAAACGCCCTCGGAAGTATCTCCAGATATACCTTGATTTAGCCATAATTTACCCGTAGGTAGTCTGTCCTTGGGAAACCACAAACTTAAAGAATCACCTACTAAAATACTCAACCGATTCGCACCTTGACCTTTAGCTATAGCTTTAGCTTCCAGAGCTAATAAGCTTTTCCAATCTTGATAAGTCAGTTTATCTGCCTTATTTGATTCCCCGGACAATGCTAAATTTTCATCATTATCAGTGCGCGTATAAATTTGACCAGATACAAGTGATGCTAATCTTTGCTGGTAGAGTTGACCACCAGAAATAGGTGATGTAGTTGGAGTCTTTTGGGAATTGAAGTTAAAGGATGATTTCACAGGTATTGATAACCCATGCTGTCTAAATTCTGACAAGAGAATCTCTAAGCTGGGGAGGTTTTTCCCGATTACTGATGATTGTTCAACGGTCGTCGGTGTTTGTCTACTAAATTCTGGTAATAATTTATCAGTCTTGACAAGACTCTTCTTGGCTGGTGAGGACTTCTCAATTTGATTACTAAATTCAGGTACAGCAATTTGACGTGGAGAATTTTTCTTGCCCTCGTAAACCTGGAAACCCTCGGCTAAATCCAATAAAGATAGAGAATCTTTGGGAAGATTGGTTATTTGGAGAGGTGTTGATATTGGCATTACCAATCCTGTTAATAAACTTGCAGCCAACAGATAAGGTTCACTCATCGTTGTTTTATTCCTTGTGTGTATTCACTACTTTTCCTTATGACAGCGTTAACTAAGTGAATTCAGGAAGATTTCGATTTTTGTCTAAGTAGGTTGGCGTTAAAAATTGTTGTTATAGCCAGGGAACGGGGAACAGAATAGGGGGTTTGAGCAACTTGCGCTTTGCTATCAAAAAACTATAGATTTCAACTCAATACGCCAAATTGAAAAAAGCCTCGATTTGTAGGTTAGGTTAATGGACAGCGCAATTTAACGCTTGTATTGCATTTCATGCTTCAGCCCAACCTACAAAAAATGGCGAAGGCTTGTTAAGTTAGACTGGCTCTATTGTACCAGTTTACAATATTTAATATTATTAATTAATTCAATGCTATTTAACCCATTGAATCATAACAAATATCCTCCCGTCAGGATTAATCAACACTAAATTTTGGGATTTTATCTTTTAAAAGCCTTACTCTATAAGATTTATAGCTTTTTCAGTATCTAGCTGTTACCATCGTTTTTCAAAATCTTATCCCTTGATGATCTACTAAATTTTGGGATTCATACTTTTGGTAGATGACAATAATTAATTGTTTATGATGTGAGTTGTAAAAAAAATTAATAACTAATTATATGGTTATCAATTTTTGCGGATAGAAAAATAGTAATAAAACGCCAGAAAGTCTAATTCATAAGGTTTAAGTAGTATTTATTTTTTTCAAGATAGCTACGTTTATTTACACCTACTTACAAAACAGTGTTGTTCCTAACACTAAAATAAATTACGTTATTATATTGTGTAATTTTAGTAACATACTTATTTGTAGCAGAGTAAGTAAATCGTTAAAATGCTTGCTACAGAAGAGTTATGCCCGTAGTTAAAAAGTTAGATTTGCAGAATTATTGAGTCTGTTTGCTATTTATAGTCTGGATTAGACATACAAAGATTTATCGAAACTAAAGTAGATCAGTTCCGGGGATGTAGAATAACTTAGCGAAAAGTGCTAAGATTTATCCGATGTCATTAATGTTTCTTTTTATAACGTGGCTAGAGCTAGTACAGCAATCGGTGTATCTCCCATCATTAAGGAGATTGTGCAAAAACAGGCACATTCAACTCGCTTAACTTTGAAAGAAGTTATTCTTATGGGAATGTTGGCAATTGATAAGTTAGATGATCAAAATTGTCAAGAATTGGCAGATCAAGTTCATCAAATGCAGGTTAATGGTGAAATCTAAAGCTGCTGGTAGGGATCTGAAACTAGATCCTTCTTGTCTGTCAAGAATTTAATAAAAAACTCAGCGAAAGTTTCATGAACTTTGCTGAATGAGGTTTGATTCCTGCTTAGTTACAGCGCTGTAAATAGGCAATATTAGACTTGATAGCGGCGATTTTCAATAAATTGGCAAGATTGCCTCCATGATTGGGAAATTGATTAAAAATATCATTTCCAATTCGTGGAATATTTTAGCCTTATAGCCATTTTTGAGTAGTTTTGCATACTCTGGCTATGGGGCTTTAATATTTTTTAAATAGGGCTTGCTGATAGCGTTAGCCATATAAAGCTAAAACCATTTATTAGTAAGGGTTTTGCGGATTTTTATCACAAAAAAGTGCCAGGTTTTGGCTGATGATGTCTCAAAATAGGTGCATTTTTCCCTGTCGGATTGAGAAAATTGAGGATATCCAGATAGTTGAAACTGTCCCCGTGGCGTAGCACCTGTCACCTGTCACCTTCCCTCACAGACAACTTATTCAGCAAACCCTAATTAACGGATAGCTTTTTTACACTCCTCAACAGAAACCCGTTGTCTCATTGCTGCTACCAAAGCCTGATAACCATCCCAATTCTCCTGAATCAAAGTTTTAGACTGAAGTAGATGAAACCGTTGTTTTTGCTGATAAAGTGTTTCCGAAAAACCGAGAACTTGCAAAATTTCAGTTAACTTACTTTTATCATCATTACCACCTTCAGCAGAGTTAAAAACCAAAGTTTCTGCCGCAATTCCTGCCATCCAAATAGTACAATAACGGTCTAACATTTGAGCAGTAATTTGGCCCTTTTCTATTTGCGCTGTTAACTCCCCATCTTCTAAAGTTATTCCCCCTTGTCCTGGTTGTCCTTTTTTCCAAGCTTCCCAAGCACTAAGAGTGTAACCAGTCACCGGAATTTCTAACAGGTGAGCCACGAGAAAATGACCAGCTTCATGATGTAAAATCCGTTCTTTATATTCTGGAGAAAATCGCGCTACCAAGTCTAATACTATCGTTCCTCCCTTGCCTTGAAAGCTGAAATTATCTAAAGTTGCAATTCCTAAAAAAGTCACTGTAGCTAAAGCAGGTATCGTTGGGGAAAGATGTATTAATGGTCCTAACAGGCTGGAAAAAGTCATCAGAAAAACAGATATAGCAATCAGATTTATCGCAGTTTGGCTCATGGGAGTTTTTTAATATAAGTTACTTAAATATAACAGAATATAGATCCCCGACTGCTTCAAGAAGTCGGGGATCTGAGCATCTTGAACATTGCTATAATAAATCTATACTACATTCCGTAAAAAATTATCTCAAAACTATGCAATCTCCATTAAATATTCTCACGGTTGAAGAATACTTAGAAGCCGAGAAATCTAGCGATATTCGCCATGAATATGTAGCTGGACAAGTTTTTGCAATGGCGGGTGCAAGCGAAGAACATAACCTGATAGCTGGTAATATTTACGCTATACTACGTCCCCATTTGCGCGGGAGTTCCTGTCGTGCTTTTATGCCAAGTCCTGTGTGCAAATTGCTGATGCTAATCATCATGAAATGAGTAGCCATTTATGCCGGACTCACTTTGTAATGGAACCTTTTGCTGTTGTTACCCCTCGTCAATTAGCCCAGAACCATCCGCTGAGAATATTACTAAAACCCCATTTCCGGTTCATGTTGGCTAACAATGATTTACAGCAGATGTCGAACTACAAGCTTGGGCGCGGGAATTAGTGGCTCAGGATGGTGGTAGAGTTAAGGGGATGAGCGATCGCATTGATACTTTGAAACAATTAGTAGAGATTGTTACTACTATCATTTACACTTGTGGACCCCTACATTCTGCTGTTAATTTCCCCCAATATGAATACATGGGTTTCATTCCCAATATGCCTCTGGCTGCTTATCAACCAATTAAAAAAGAAGGCGTTTGTACCCGCAAGGAACTGATAGATTTTTTGCCAGCTGCCAAACCAACAAGTAGCCAATTAACAACTGTATTCACACTCTCAGCCTATCGTTATGACAGACTGGGATATTATGAAGAGGAAGAATTTGCAGACCCCAATGCTGACGATGTTGTGAATAAATTCCAGCAAGAATTGAATGTGGTACAGAGAAAAATTGAGTTGAACAACAAGGGACGTTTGGTAAATTACGAATATCTACAACCAAGACTTGTTCTCAACAGTATTAGTATTTAACTGATTGCAGAATGCACAAAATCCCCATCTTCAATAAAGTAAAATGGGGGTTTTTATTCTTCATCGTTCACTATTTCACTTTCCATATTAAACTCAAGTGACCAACCCCAGTATATTACCTGTTCAGCATAATACTGTTTCAAAATTGCATAACTAACAATCTCAAATATTCTGGCATCTATATTCGGTTTTAATAAACTTCTAATAAATTCAATTGCTGTTTCTGGCGATTGTTCCTGAATTGCGAGCATTTTTTGACAATACATCATAAAATCATTGAACGAAGTCATTCTGGCTTGAATGTAAGCATCAATGATATATTTAATAGATTCAGTAATATTGATTTGTTGATCATCAATTTGTACTTTCAATATATTTTCATTAATCCAATATCTATTGGTTGTCGAATCTCTTATTATTGGTAAATAAGGTGATGTGCGAAAATATCTTTTAAATTCTTCATTTAAACGATGGTTGAGAGCGTGATTTTGAAGTTTGCTACCAAAAGGTAGTTCTCTCTGTCTCGTTAACAATGCCATATATTGTGCGCCTTGATAATCTTCGTAGGCATTATTAATATGAAATTCATTGTTTAGATAATCTTCAACCAAAACATATATAGCATAATGGTTAGCAAAGCTGGCTCTTGATTTAGAACCACGATTTGCAGCCTTAGTTTTAATATTTATGTACTGTAATAATTGACTATTGTTTAAAATGACATCTCCATATCCAGGGAAATATTGATTAAGAATAGAAATTATTGTTTGTTTAAAATCATGCTGTAGTATTTGCATCAAAAATACTCCCCTGTATAACATCTAAATCCAAATCTAATTTTTTACCATTTTTATTCTTAATATTATGGCTCTTTTTTAGTGGTAAAAGTTTTTCCCCCTGATATTCTTGCATTCCCAAAACTCGTCTCAACCCAATTTTTAGATATTCTTCTTGAGATTCAATACTAATAGATTTCCTACTCAATCGTTTAGCTACAGCAGCAGTGGTAAAAGTTCCAGCAAAAGGATCAAGTATTAAACTTCCTTCATAACTACTTGCCAAAATAATTCTTTCTAGTAATGACTCCGGTTTTTGTGAAGGATGATTTTCATACTCTGCCATGCGATATCTTACACGGGGAAAATACCAAGCATTACCAGGTACTTTTTCTGTATTATAGGGAGTTGGAACTGATTTTCTGTAATCAATTAATTGACGTTGTGCGCCAGTTTTTGCTTCAATTTTGATCTTGTCTGAATTAAAAATATAATTATTTTTATCTTTCACACAATGAAGCATAGGTTCATACATCGAACCAAAGTATTTTGTAGCTTGAACACCAGAACTATCGTAATGCCAGATGATGCGACTGAGAATAGTTAATTTTTTTCTCAAGTAAATATCAAAGTAAGGCATTGCTTGTGTACTTGTCATGATATAGATTGTGCCATTTGGTTTCAGAGTGCGGATACACTCATCAATCCATTTATATGACCAATTTACATACTCTTCTTCTGAATCCCATTTATCATGAAAATTAGCAAATTTCTTACCTATATTATAGGGAGGATCAGCAAAAATTAAATCAACTGATTCTGAAGGAATATGATTTGATACGATGTTAACAGCATCACCATGAAATATCAGATTCCCTTGATTTTGATAAGGTGCAAACATGATTATTAACTAAGACTCCATTTCTGCTAATTCTAACCAGCGTTCCGTCGCTACATCAATATTTTTCTTCAGCGTTTCTACCTCTTCATATAGCTTTTGCGCTTGACTATAATTTCCAGCCAGAGTTGCTAATTTCGTTTCTACGGCTGTTTTCTCTGCTTCTAACTTGGCAATTTTTCCTTCTAATTCCTCAAATTCCCGTCTTTCCCAATTGGATAATCTGCGGCGTTTTTTAGTTTCCGTAACTGGAGATATAACCTTTTCTTCGACAATTACAGTTTTTTGTGTCTCTTGTTTTTCTGCTTCCTCAGCTTTTTTATAATCTAAATAAATGGAATAATTTCCTGGATATTGACGTAAACCTCCACCTTCTTCCAAAGCAAAAATTCTATCTACCGTCCGATCTAAAAAGTAACGATCATGAGAAACTACTATTACACAACCATTAAAATCCTCTAGATAGTCTTCTAATACTGCTAATGTCTGCACATCTAAATCATTAGTCGGTTCATCCAAAATCAACACATTGGGGGCACTAATGAGAATCCGCAATAAAAACAAACGACGTTTTTCTCCTCCAGAAAGTTTATTAATGGGTGCATATTGTTGATTTCCTGGAAACAAAAATCTCTCTAACATTTGGGAAGCCGTGATTTTCGTACCGTCGGATATTTGAATAAATTCCCCTTCTTCCTTAATATAATCAATCACTCGTTGATCTTCATTTACCGCCGTTAACAATTCTTCTGAATGTTGGTTAAAATAACCAATATGAATTGTAGTCCCAATTTCCACACTACCAGAATCTGGTTTGATTTTGGCAGTCATAATATCCATTAAAGTAGATTTTCCTGCACCATTACCGCCAATAATGCCAATCCGATCTTCTGGACTAAATTCATAAGTAAAATCTTTAATGAGAGTTCTACCATTGTAGCCTTTACTAACATCTTTGAGTTCAATAACCTTCTTGCCAATCCGCCTACCAACGGTAGAAATATCAACTTTGCCATTAAGTTGTTTAAACTCAGTATCTCGCAGTGCATGAGCGCGTTCAATTCTGGCTTTTTGTTTGGTACTTCTAGCTTTGGGTCCTTTTTTTAACCATTCTAATTCTCGTCGTAAAATCCCTTGATGTTTCCGTTGAGTGCTAACGGCAGATTCTTCAGCTAAAGCTTTCTTTTCTAAATAATAGGAATAATTACCTGTATAATTGTAAATATCACCTCGATCAATTTCGATAATTCTATTAGTAACTTTATCTAAAAAATAACGATCATGAGTAATTAATAAAAGTGCGCCGCGATAGCGATTTAAATAACTTTGTAACCATTCTACTGATAAAGCATCAAGATGGTTTGTTGGTTCATCCATTAACAACAAATCTGGTTCTGATATCAAGGCTGCTGCTAAAGCAATCCGCTTGCGATATCCCCCGGATAATGTGCCAACTTTCACATCAAAATCAGCAATTCCTAACTTTGTTAAAATGATTTTGGCGTTGGTTTCTACTTCCCATGCACCCGTCGCATCCATCCGCTGCATTACACTAGAAAGCCGAGACATTAACTGACTATCATCGGGATAATGTGCCAATTTATGAGATAATTCTTCATACTCTCTGACGAGGTTCATTTGTTCGCCATTGTCAGCAAATACCTGTTCTAAAACAGTGTGATTTTCCTCCATATCTGGCTGTTGAGGCAAGTAAACAATTTTTGCCCCAGAATTAACTAAAATTTGCCCACTATCAATTGATTCTAACCGAGCAATCATTTTTAATAAAGTTGATTTGCCCGAACCATTAGTGCCAATTAAACCAACTTTGTCATTAGTATCCAGACTAAAATTAGCATCTTTTAAAAGTTCTTTAATTCCAAAATCTTTTTTAACTGATTGTAAGGTAACGATGCTCATATTATGCGGTAATTAGTGATGAAGAATTGGGCGGGCATTGCCCACCCTAAAGATGATTGTAAATGAAATTCTAGACAAATAAATCGAGGGGTAAATGTCCATACATCTCGTTAACTCCTCCCTCTTGATAAGACTGGCAAGATACTAACACTCCCCGATGATGCCCAGAATAGGAATCGAGATAACACAGGCCATTTTTACCATTTAATTTGATATAAACTGGTCCTTCTGGATGTGGTAAATCAGTTGGTGCTTGATAACCCAAAGCACGAGAATAGGTTTTCATGGCTAAAATTCCCTCTGCGGCTGTATCAGCACAAATACCTAAGATTTGATAGTCGGTAAGGCTGGTGAGAAAAATTAATGCCTCACGAGTGGGAACTTTTTCTGACGGTTTAAGAATGGGGGCAATATCCAGACAGTTAAATTTGTTGAGTATTTTCTTGGCTTCTGGGAGTGAGAGTTGCTGATGATTGGGAGTAGACATAATATTGATTTGTCTAGTTTTACGTCTGGTTCTGGTTTCGGGAGGGGGATTTGCTCACATTAGTGGCATTTTTGAACAAAATCAAGATTGATATGGCATATTCCCTGAGTTTTAGTAGGAATTTTTGCTGTATTGGTAGTCTTCACTGAAAATTAGCACATCTGGTTGATTGACAAGGTTATTATACCCTGCTGTTTGCGGCTGGGAACAATAATTTTAGCGACAATATTTTCTAATATAATTCCCAAAAGTGAAGTTTGCCAAATTACAAGTTACCAATTTCTCAAAATTATCTCTGCTGTTCCTAAAGCAAGATAACTGTATCTATTGCTTCAATATTGATAAGAAATTAACTCAATTATATGGTAGTATTAGCTGCAAGTAATTATTAATTAATGTGGCTATGCCATTTAAATCTCTCCGATTATCAAAAAGGCGTAAACATTCTGTTCGTCCCCTCCAGCGTCTATTGAAATATGGACATCAGTATATTAAACAAATTCGTCTGGCTATTGGTGCTTCTATCCTCAATAAAGTTTTTGACTTAGCACCCCCTGTATTAATTGGGATTGCGGTGGATGTGGTTGTTAAGCAACAAGATTCTATCATTGCCCGGTTAGGTGTAAAAGATATTTATGGGCAATTTCTGATTTTATCCTTGTTGACGGTGATTACTTGGGTGTTGGAGTCATTGTTTGAATATGCCTATAAGTTACTATGGCGCAATTTGGGACAAAATGTTCAGCATAATTTAAGGCTGGACGCATATAAGCATTTACAAGAGTTAGAGTTAGCTTATTTTGAAGAACGCAGTACCGGTGGTTTAATGTCTATTCTCAGTGATGATGTTAACCAATTGGAGCGGTTTTTGGATGTGGGCGCAAATGATATTATCCAAGTCACTACTACTATTATTATTGTGGGGACTGCCTTTTTTATTTTAGCTCCTAGTGTGGCGGGAATGGCAATTTTGCCTATGCCATTTATTCTCTTTGGTTCGATAATTTTTCAGAAATTTCTAGCTCCTCGCTATGGGGAAGTTCGGGAAAAAGTAGGGTTACTAAATGGCAGATTATCTAATAATTTGAGTGGGATTACCACTATTAAAAGTTTTACAGCAGAAGCTTATGAAGCCGCGCGGGTAGAATCAGAAAGTAATGCTTATCGTCAAAGTAATGCTAAGGCGATCGCCTTGTCTGCGGGTTATATTCCGATTATTAGGATGTTCATTTTAATCGCTTTTACCATCTTGCTATTATTTGGCGGGATGGCAGCAGTAGAAGGCAGATTGGCTGTAGGTGCTTATAGTTCTTTGGTGTTTTTAGTCCAGCTTTTACTGTGGCCATTAACCAGGTTAGGTGATACCTTTGATTTATATCAAAGGGCGATGGCTTCTACTAATCGAGTGATGGATTTGTTAGATACGCCGATGGCAATTGATCCGGGAAATATTGATTTACCTGTAGATATGATTCGTGGGAATTTGGAATTTCAAAATGTGAGCTTTGCTTATCACAACACAAACCCAATTATTCACAATTTATCTTTGGAAATTCCCGCAGGACATACAATTGCGATTGTGGGTGCAACTGGTTCAGGAAAAAGCACTTTGGTTAAACTCTTGCTGCGATTTTATGAGGTGCAAAGTGGGAAAATTACCTTAGATGGGATTGATTTACAACAATTAAATTTGCGAGATCTCCGCCGCGCTATTGGTTTGGTGAGTCAGGATGTGTTTTTATTTCATGGTACAGTAGGAGAAAATATTGCCTATGGGACTTTTACCGCTAGCGATGATGATATTATTATGGCGGCGAAAATAGCCGAGGCTCATGATTTTATTATGAGTTTACCCCAAGGTTATGAGACAATTGTGGGTGAACGGGGGCAAAAGTTATCTGGGGGACAAAGACAACGGATTGCGATCGCTCGCGCAGTATTAAAAGATCCACCAATTCTCATCCTAGATGAAGCTACCTCAGCGGTAGATAATGAAACCGAAGCCGCAATTCAGCGTTCTTTAGAACGGATTACGGTCAATCGGACCACAATAGCGATCGCTCACCGTCTTTCCACCATTCGCAATGCTGATTGCATTTATGTCATGGAACATGGCAAATTAGTCGAAGCCGGAACTCATGAACAACTATTAGAGAAAAATGGCATTTATACAAATCTCTGGCTGGTGCAATCTGGGTTAAAATAAATGTCATCTCAAAAATATCTTGTAGGGTGCGTCAGAGTTATAATATTTTTTAATATCCACAGATTTTTATGTCTGACACACCCTACTTGTATATGATTTATTGCCAAGTCTAGTGTGTGCAATCTCGGTTAAAATAACAAAAATAAAATTACCAATTAATGATCATGTTTAGTATTCCCCAACCCGAAACAGCAGAGAATAAATGGCGAGGACAGTTAGATAGATTTGTCAAAGATAATCAACCAGAACTAGCCGCACTTTTTTGGGGATTGTGGTTAGAAAATGGTAATAGTCAGGGAACTATCGGGATTGATTTACAACCAACTCCCCATTTTGTCTATTGTCCCCAAACCGAAATAGAAAAATTAAATGAGCGAGTTGAAAATCGTCTCCAAGAAATTTTAGGAATTATTGATAACAACAAACCCGAAATAGAAGTAGTCATGATTGGCATTGGCAAAGGAGAAATTAAATTAATTCAATTTGCACCCCAATCATCACCAGAAACTTGTTTTCAGGAAATAGGAAAAGATATAGATGAATTGTTAGATTTACTAGAACAGCGATTAGTTGAACAAATCAGGGATTGATATAACCATTGATATAGATCAGGAAAAATCTAAGATCCCCGACTTCTTTTATTTGTTGTGTCCGCAAATTATAAATTAATGTCAGAAGTCGAGGATCTGGGTATACAGGAGTGCTATAATTGAATACTTACGGAGAAATACACAAACGTACTAATAACTTGGTTTAATTAAGAAAAAGAGGTATCACCAGAAAGATGATGATTTTGGCTCAAAGCTTAACTATTGACTCGGTTTTAGTAAACAACTGTATCCAGTTCACAACCTGGGGATTTTCCTCCCTCTTACTGGCGGAAGTTGTCAGAGATGCTTATCATGCTTTGTGCCATCAAATAACATGGTTAGCAAAATGGCACAATAAACATCATGCTGTGTACCGTCGAGATTTAACTTTAACTTCGCAAAAAGCCTACGTAGATTCCCAGTTGTATCACGATATCGTCGAATCAGTCATCCTAGTAATCATCTTAACAATAATTGCCTTACTAGCGCATCAATGGGGATTATGGTTAGGAGTCGCTTATGCTGTTACTTTTTTATACGGTGCATCACTCCGATATTTCCAAGGAACAATAGACACAGACTACAATCATTTACCCGGAGCTTTAGACAAAATTCCTTCCGTTTGGTGGGTAAATAGAACCTATCATTGGCGGCATCATTTTGATGATGTTAATGCTTACTATAGTGGTGTGTTTCCCCTAGTGGATAAAATACTAGGAACAGGACTTTCTCTCAAAGGTAAAACCGTAGCATTAACAGGTGCTTCCGGTGCATTAGGACAAGCATTAGCAGCAGAACTATTAAAGCATAATGCCAAAGTTGTGGCATTAACAACCAATCCTGAAGAAATCGCAATTCAAGAGCGGGTCAAAATTGTAAAATGGGAATTAGGTAATGAAACTCAACTAAAAGAAAGTTTAAATAAAGTTGACATTCTCATTATCAATCATGGCGTAAATGTGTATGGAGATAGAACTTCTAGTGCCATTCACAAGTCCTATCAAGTTAACACATTTTCCGCGTTGGAACTGATAGATGTCTTTTCTACAACTGTCACAGGACCCCAAGACAAAGCCACCAAAGAAATTTGGGTAAATACTTCAGAAGCGGAAGTTTCCCCAGCCTTAAGTCCCTTGTATGAACTCAGCAAAAGAGCATTAGGGGATATTGTCACCCTCAAAAGATTAGATCAAACTTGTGTCATTCGCAAATTAATTTTAGGACCATTCAAAAGTCAATTAAATCCCTATGGTGTCATGTCAGCAAATCAGGTTGCCAAGGGAATTGTATTTTTTGCCAAACGGGATTTCAGAAATATTATTGTCACAGTAAATCCTTTGACTTATATCCTATTTCCCATCAAAGAATTTAGTACCTGGTTGTACTATCGGATTTTCAGTAAAGGGGTAAAAAGCAAATAATTATCAAGATAACGTTGCTAAATAAAATCTAACAGTCTCCTTTCTCTCCACCTCTGCGTCCTCTGTGCCTCTGTGGTTCGTATCAAATAAGATGACTGATGATTTGTGAAAATGCTATTAGCAACGTTATCCATGATATTGGGAAAGAATAAATATGAAACTAAATATTTAGACATTATGGGTATTGATTCCGTACAAACATCCATGTTAAGCTATGTAGTAAATAGGTAAAGTTACTTTTTCACTATTTGGAGATTGTTTGTTGTGGTTGTCTGAATCAGACAAAAAATATCTTGAAAATCCTCACAGAAAATTAATTCCCTGACTTCCTTAATAAAGCTATAAAACCAGCTTGAACAAAATGAATATCAGCCGTTACTGCATAAATTAATCCCTGTTCTTTCATAACAATAAATGAGATACAATCTGTTCAACCCCAATCTTTATCTTGACGACTGTGATAAAGTTCCAGCGCACGCATAATAAGCGATGAATCTACAGTAACGACTTTGATATTATCTGTTTGATAACACTGATTAATAAACTGAACTGATGCTGTGCGGTTTACTGCACTTAAAGCATTACCAACTTCTATCAAAACTGCTTCTGTTACCCATACTTCAACGGCATTTTTCACCCTTGGTAATAATGCTTTAGCTTGAGTATGGTATTGATCATTCTTGTTTAATAAAGCCTGAATAAATACTGTATCTAAAAATAGTCTTTCTTGATTCATTCTCTGATCTCATTGTCATATTTAGGAGTACCATATAAATAGTGATTATGTTGACTTGACCAATCACTTGGTGCTTCAATAGTTCCTGTTAATGCCTCTAGCACATCCCAAGCATTACCTTCAGCTTCTATATCTTCTAGTATTTCACCAAAAAGAGGATTATCCTTGTGCATTCCTGCGAATTTTATCCAAGGATGTTCGGTTTTAGCTGGTTCAATTTCTAAAGTTACTATTTCTGGTTTTCGTGCTTGAAAAAGTTGAATAAGATTATTTAATGCTTCCTCTTTATTTGCACCAAAACCTTGACATTCTGGTAAACTTAACAATGTAGCTTTAACCGTGCCATCTGCTTGATTTTCAATCAACACATCATAAGTTAACTTGGGTGCAATTGTGGAAAGAGCATTTTTAACAGCTAAAATCATGATATTTTTACTCTGCTAACTCTGAAGTGATTATAACATAATAGTTAAAAACAGTTAGAATTATCATCTACATGATTTTAATATTTATAGAATTTTATTAGCGATCGCCCATTTTATATTTTATCATCCTGTCAATCCTTTAATCTTGGATATCCTGATTCAGACAAATAATAAAATTTATTCCCAAACTTCCTCAATTTATGGTATTTCTACCCTGATTATAGTCTTCTATATTTTTTCTGATTTGACTAAAAATATCCTACCTCATGACTAATAATAATATTGTTCGTCAACTACATGATATGGCGGAACAATTTCATATTTTTGAATGTGTTCCTTGTGCTATAGCTTTGCGTCAATTCCTGATTAATCAGAAAATACCTGGTAGAGAAATTAACTTGTTTACAGGGAGTACAGAAGACCCATTCTGTAATATCTACCATGAAGTTTTACAACAAAATATCTCCATTAACGGTAGACATTATGCTATTGCAATAGAAATTAATGGACAAGAACTAATTTTTGACAACATTCACCCTGAAGGAATTTCTAGGGTAAACTGGATAAATAACTTATATTGCGTTATACAAGATTTAGGTGGAGAATTTCAAATTACTGAAACAGAATTTTAACCGGAGAAATATTATGTTAGATTTATACGATTTAATCCGCAATATTCAAAAACGTCCAGCTATGTATTTAGGAAAGGCAACCATAGCTAACCTTCGCACTTTTATCGCTGGTTACAGTTTTGCACGTCGTCAAATTCAAATACCTCAAACTTCTCAAGAACAAGAGTTTTCAAATTTTCAAACCTGGATACAACAAAAATATAATGTTGCTTATAATCAAACTTGGGATCAGATAATTTTATTTTTCTCTAAAGATGAAAATACTGCTTTTGAGGATTTTTTTAAATTATTTGATGAATTTACACAAACAGATTCTATTTCTAAACAGCAAGAGAATGTCAAAGTAAGTTCAGCCACTATAGTGTAATCGTTATACTTTTGAGAAATAAGGGACAAAACAAGGAATCAAAATAATTTATTGGCAACCTTGCAAGAAAATCGCTTAATGCAAACAGAAGAACAAGTTACAAATTTTGAAAATGCTTTAGTTGAAATTAGGACTTACGCACAAGTCACGGAATAATGAACCACGAAGGAACGAAGAAAAGAGGGTTTGAGAGATATTTTGCGTAAGTCCTGGAAATAGCTGATAATTCTGATGAAAATAATTTACCTGCCTATCATCTGGTTTTAGATGATCAATGTCAACAGCCAGAAGTGATGTTTAGCTTAATTCATTTTCTGGAATCTTTTGATATGGAAAATGTCAACCCATATTCCGCACTTCACAATGTAGTATCCATCTTTTCAAGAATTATTCCTAATAAGGGTTAAACTGTTCAATATTAATACTTAAAATGATGGATAAAATATGTGTTTTATTAAACGATAAAAAATAAAATTATGGAAATATTCGCGTATTACAAAATGAAGTGCGGAAAGTGGGTGTCAAGTTTATCAAAATCTATTACATTCAGCTAATTTAAACACTCCTCATTTTATCTATCATCTTTTAGAAGAGAGTATTATCAATAAATTGGAAATTAAAGAAAGTGTATTAACGTGATTGTCTGATAGCGTAGCGTGGCGCAAGCCATATCAGGATTACCAGGATTTAAGGATGTACAGTATTGTTATTTGTAGGTTTTCTATGAATATTTAATGATTATAAATTATGATTCAGAGGAAAATATATTTTATATTATTCACAACAACCTATATTTTCTAAAAAACATCCTGTTAATCCTTTAATCTTGGACATTATCTTGACTTCGCTCGATAACCACCTGATTCAGACAATATTAATCCTGTAAATCCTGGTTCGGAAATTTTACTACTTATACAAATTAAGATATACTCCAATCTTCTAAACACAAATTAGGAACTTTTTCAAAATCTTTCCAATTACGAGTTACTAAAATCCCATTGACTGATAATGTAATTGCAGCAATGCGTAAATCTTGAGTACCAACGCGGATTTTTGTCTTTAATTCGGAGATTTAATTTCTAAAGTGACAATCTTAGCATTTCCTAAACGAACTTGCAAAATCTTATCTAATTCTTCTATTGCTTCGGTTTCTGTATTCCCTAAACCTTGACATTCTGGTAAACTTAATAATGTCGCTTTCACAGTACCATCTGCTTGATTTTCAATCAACACATCATAAGTTAACTTAGGTGCAATAGTAGGAGAAGGATTTTTCACAGCTAAAATCATGATATTTCTACTCTTCTAATTCTGAATTGATTATAACATAATACTTGAAAATAGTTAAAATTATCATCTACAGGATTTTAAGATTTATAGAATTTTATTAGCGATCGCCCATTTTATATTTTATCATCCAAATCACCGAAACAGAATTTTAACCGGAGAAATATTATGTTAGATTTATACGATTAATTTGGCTCAAAATGAGCTATGTTTCGTCCAACGGTAATTCGTGACAACTGACTAACTATGAATTCTCGGTTCTGGGTGTAAGGTTGATAATAATTGACTTTCCACCTCTGCTAATTCATCTAATCTGTCCATGACGATTTTGCGGTCATAATAGGTGTCAGCTAAAACCCAATAGGTGCCAAAATGTCTGGCTTCTGATGCCATTAAACTGCGGTAAAATTGAGCTAGTTCTGGTTCTGGACAGTTAGCAGCTAGGAGTCCTAAGCGTTCATGACTGCGAGCTTCGATTAAGCCGGTGACGAGTAAGGAGTCTAAAAATCTCTGGGGTTCTTGTCCCCTAACTTGGGATTTTAACCCTGCACCGTAGGGGGGTGCGGATAGGGCTGCTAGTTTGATCTGACGGCGTTCTAGCCATTGATTAACGAGTTCAAAGTGTTCGAGTTCTTCACGAGCGATCGCTGTTAACTCCCTGACCATTTTAGCATTAGAGGGATAGCGAAACATCATATTTAATGCTACTCCGGCAGCTTTGCGTTCACAGTGGGAGTGGTCTAATAAAATAATATCAAGGTTAGCGATCGCTTGCTCTACCCAAGCATCACTGGTAGGTTGTTTAAGGGCGTTGATTGTGGGTAAAGGTGAACTCAGCACAGCGAGGAAACTCCAAATTTGATAATTATTTTTAATCTAGGAAAAAGGACGTTTGCCGAATTATTTCTATAATACAATAAATTTGGGCGTTGCTGAATGAAAGTATCAATTTGTCTCACGCAGAGGCGCAAAGAGTAAGAGTTGGAGAAAGGGAATTTTCGATTTTCATACCGCCATTATTCAATGCCTAAATTTGATTATTTATTAACGGACACAAACGGTAGTTTTAATAAACTGATGACATTAAAATCTCTAGTTTCTTCGGGTACACCAAATTGGATGGTTTCTGGTTGGGGTGGATAATAACGGGATTGAAATATTATATCCCAAATGGTTAACAAACTGGTGTAATTACTATTTAAATATTTTGTTAGTTGACAATGATGAGCGCGATGATAATTAGGTGTGACAATAAAATAACTCAGAAATTTATCTATTTTGAAGGGTAAAGCAAAATTACTATGATGAAAAACTAAGGATATAGCAAATAAAGATTCATATAATATCCACGCATTTGGGGTAATTCCCAATAGATAAATTAACCCAATTTTGGGGATGTTGGAGACAATTACTTCTCCTGGATGAAAGCGGTAAGCTGTGGATATATTCATCCATTTATCTGTATGATGGACTTTGTGAAACCGCCAAGCAAAATCCCAAGTGTGGATTAATCTATGCCACGTATACATATATAAATCCAGCAACAAAAAAGAGATAATAAAGTGCAACCAGGGTGAATTTAGATCATAAAAAAATCCCTGTGATAAAGTTGGTTTCCAGAGAAATTTTAAGATTAAAATAATTGTGAGATTAACCGCTAAAGAATTTACTAAACCTAAAATTAAATTGTGAATAACTCTTTTAAGTAAAGTTTGATGATAGGGAAAAAAAGGAATTGAGGTTTCTAGGATTCCAAATATTACGATACTGCTGACAACAGCCAGAGATTTATATTCCATTTTGTTTGATGTCCTGATAATTCTGCCGTAGATGGGTCAATTTTTTCTCTCTATTTATAAATTTTACCATGAATATTTTCTTGAGTCTCAAGAACAAAGAACAAGATCCCCGACTTCTTAAAGAAGTCGAGGATCTGAAACTCTTAATTTAAGAAAATTTTGTTAAAAATCCCAATAATTGCTTAGTTTTTGGTGTGAGTAAAGTTTTGCGATAAGCGTCTGCGGCTTTTTTAATTGCTTCTGCTTGGGTGGGGTAAGGATGAATTACAGTGCTAAGTTTACTTAAACCAATATTGTTAACAATAGCTGTGGTAATTTCGGAAATCATCTCTCCTGCATGATTAGCAACTATGGTTGCACCCAGGATTTGATCTGAGCCTTTTTTGTGATGAATCTTTAAAAAACCAGATTCTTCATGATCGGCGATCGCTCGATCTATACGAATATAAGGAATCTTAATAGTTTCTATTTTTATACCCAATTTTTCCGCCTCCTTTGCATACATCCCTACATGGGCAATTTCCGGGCTGGTATATGTCACCCAAGGCATCACTAAACTACTGAGTTTAGCTCGTCCCCAACCAAAGGGCGAAAACAGGGTATTTTTAATCACAATTCGCGCTGCTGCATCTGCCGCATGGGTGAATTTCCAATTCATGCAGATATCACCAGCAGCGTAAATTTTCGGATTTGTGGTTTGCAAATAATCATTTACTTTCACACCGAAGGTTTGATCATATTCTACACTCACTGCCTCTAAATTCAAATTTTCCACATTTGGCGCCCGTCCCGCACCAACTAATATTTCATCAACTGTCACCGAATCTCTTTCACTATTCACAGAAAAATAGAGGCGTTTTCCTTCCGTAACTGTAACTACTTCTTCCAATTGACAATTTAATACTAAACGAATCCCTTCATCAATTAAAACTTTTTGCAAAATTTCTGCTGCTTCTGGATCTTCCTGATTTAAAATATGTGAACCGCGATGAAATAATGTCACTTCACAACCCAAACGCCGGAATGTTTGTGCTAGTTCACAACCGACAGGCCCACCACCAATCACTGCTAATTTTTCGGGTTTTTGAGTCAGAGAAAAAACAGTTTCATTGGTTAAATAACCGGCTGCTTCAATTCCCCGAATTTTCGGTTTAACAGCCCTAGCACCTGTCGCAATCACAGCTTTTTTAAATTTTAATGTTTGCTGATCAACTTCTATAGTATTGTTACTTTTAAATTTACCAGCACCTAAAAAAACATCAATTCCTAAACTTTTAAATCTTTCCACAGAATCATGATGACTAATACTCGCCCGAATCCGCCGCATTCTCTCCATAACTGTGGCAAAGTCTACATCAAATTGCTGGGAAATATTAATCCCTAAATCCTTGGCTTTTTTGATTTCTTCGACTACACGAGCAGAACGAATTAAACATTTAGAGGGGATACAACCAAAATTTAAACAATCTCCTCCCATGAGATTTTTTTCAATTAAGGCTATTTTCAAACCCAAATCTAAACCCGCAGCCCCCGCAGCTACAACTAAACCCGCAGTTCCCCCACCAATAACTACCAAATCATAATCATCAGTCGGTTGGGGATTTAGCCAGTTATCAGGATGAACATTTTTGATTAGTTTTTGATTAAACTCATCCATTGGACGCATTGTGACTCTGGGAGATTCTGAATTTGACATTAGTATTACCTCTAAATGGTCAGGTATCAAGTATATTTTTGATTGGGCGATCTTTTTTATAGATACATCATTATCAAAAATTTGTCAGGTTTATATTTAACAAATTCCCTAAAATTGTTGCAGATGAGAAATAGAAAGTTATCATAAAATCTCCTCTTCTAAAGCTTTTTTAGCGATCTTAGTTACATAAACTGTGACAGCAATTGTCGCTATGAATCCGATGATTTGAATTACCCAGTGAAGAATCGTATTATTGGGTTGATTCTTATTACCAATTAAGGCTAAATCTCCTACTAAATAACCAAAATAAACATACATAATTGTTCCGGGAATCATCCCCAATGAACCAATTAAATAGTCTTGAAAAGCAACACTAGTAATTCCAAAAGCATAGTTTAATAAGTTGAAGGGAAAAAGGGGAGAAAGTCGGACTAATAAGACGATTTTTAATCCTTCTTTACTAACGGCTTTATCAATGATGGCAAATTTTTTATAACTAGATATTTTCTTTTTTACCCAACCTTGAGCTAAATAACGTCCTACTAAAAATGCAGCTACAGCACCCAAAGTAGCACCAATAAACACATACAAAGAACCCCAGATTACCCCAAAAATTATCCCAGCACCTAAGGTGAGAATTGCGGCTGGTAAAAAGGCTAAAGTAGCAATAATGTAGATACCAATAAATACTATTCCCCCCACAGCACCAAGACTATTAATCCATTGTAAAGTATTTTGTAAAAATGACAGGAAACCGAGAGAAGATACACTAATAGATTCCTGTAATAAAGCTAAATCTATTGCTGATAAAAACGTCATGACCATAAGAGTTATTTACAATTTTGAAGAAGAGTACCAATTACGAATTCGATGTGGGGATATCCCTAGTAAATAAGCGATGACAATAATTTGATTCCAAAGAGTAGTTCGGATAATTCCCTTTTTTAACCATCTGCGAGGTGAGGTAATTACAGGTGTTGGTAATAGATAAATTTTTCCCAGATTTTTTAATTTTCTCATAAGTTCAAAGTCTTCCATAATTGGAATTTGTGGGAAATTACCAACTTGCCCGAATACATCTTTGGTGAGAAAAATTGCTTGATCACCATAGGGCATTTGCCAAAGATGCGATCGCCATTTTACCCCAAATTCGACCAAACGCAAGCCCCAATCGGGGGCATTTATTCGTAAAGCAAACGCACCAGCGACAATTCCCGGTTTTACTAAGGTTGTACGAATCATCTGCTCGAAATTAGTCGGTAACCGAGTATCAGCATGGAGAAACAGCAAAATCTCCCCACTAGCAGCCATAGCACCCGCATTCATTTGATTAGCACGTCCGGGAGGAGAAATAATCACCTGAACATTTAAGGATTTGGCTATTAATAATGTTTGATCTTGTGAACCACCATCAACTATAATGATTTCTATATGACTGCCAATTTGACTGCTAATAACTGCCTCCTGAATATTATCAGCTTCATTGAGTGTGGGAATAATAATAGAAATTAAGTCCCGATTAAAATTTTGATTTATGATTTCCGTCATGATTTTCAAAATATTTATGCAACAAATAGTAAACTTTTGCCATTTTCTTGAAACCTGATAATATTTAAACAAGTTCTACATTCTCTCAATAATCATGCTATTTCTCCAAGTTATTATATGTATTACTTTAGTAATTTTCATCGGCTCATCACTTTCCCAAAGTGCCGATATATTAGCAGAAAAAACCGGAATGGGACGAACTTGGGTAGGAACAATTCTCTTAGCGGGTGTCACATCTTTGCCGGAACTAGCCACAGGGACAAGTGCCATTATTCTGTTTAACTCTCCAGACCTAGCTGTAGGGGGCATCTTGGGCAGTTGTCTCTTTAATTTACTCATTTTGGCATTACTTGATATTTACAACGGAGCTGAACCCGTACTACAGCGAGCGCAGATTAGTCATGGATTAGCCGCTAGTTTGGGCTGTGTCATGCTAGGTGTGACGACTCTAGGAATACTCCTAGCGAAAACAGAAATGAATTTAGCTGTAGGATGGGTGGGTATCCCTAGTATCATCTTACTCTGGCTCTATTGGTTGAGCGCCCGCATGATTGCTCAATTTGAGATGAGACGACGCGCACAAGTGCTAGAGGAAGAAATTGAGGCTTTTCAATATCAACATATTACCTCAAAACAAGCATATCTGAGGTTTATTTTCCTCTCAGTCATAATTGTAATTCTCGGTATTTGGTTGGCATTTTTAGGTGATAGAGTTGCAGAGGTAACTGGATTAGGACAAAGCTTTATTGGTGCAATTCTCTTAGCTACAGCCACTTCCCTTCCTGAAGTAGTAGCATCATTAGCTGCTATTCGACTTAATGCCGTTGATTTAGCAGTATCCAATATTTTTGGTTCTAATATCACCAATTTAGCAATTTTGGGTGTTTATGATTTGGTGTATTTACAAGGTAATCTTTGGTTAAACATCAGTCAGATACATATATTTACTGCTATTGTTGCCATGATTATGACTTCAGTAGCTATTAATGGGCTAATTTACCATGCTGTCAGTGGTTCACGAATGTACATTACCTGGGATGGATTAACTCTAGTTGCCCTCTATATTGGCGCAATGTACGTGATTTACCGGGATATATTTTGATGGGAATTAAGGATTTTTTTCCAAATTATCTAAAACTCCACTACGAATCATCATTTGTGGCCAAATTAACAGAAAAAATCCCATCCAAATTAATAATGGAATAGCTACTAAAATTGTCACCCAAATAATTTTAAATATTGACCAACTAACGCTAATTAATGTGACAGCAGTGAGGATAATTGACCAAGGCTGACACCACCAAGGTTTATATTTCCAAGGGCTAATTGTTTGTTCTTCAGACATTTTTGGATCAAAAAACTGGATTTGCTAGGAATATTATATCAGCATTTATCCTCATATTTTTTGATCATCATTTATTCGTAACTTTGACTACTTTTAGTCTTTTTGCAAGAGTTCTCAATAGACGGCAAAATATATTATAATATTGTTACATATTTGTTAAGAAAGGTTACATTACTCTTAACAAAAGGAAATATTGTTTATGGTTGTTCCCCGTGAGAAGAATGCACCACATGAGGTTGTTATCGTTGGTGGTGGTTTTGGTGGACTGTATGCAGCCAAGGCGCTTGCGAACACGAAGGTAAATGTTACTCTGATTGATAAACGTAATTTTCACCTATTTCAGCCGCTTTTATATCAAGTTGCCACAGGTACGCTATCACCCTCGGACATTTCCGCACCACTACGATCTGTATTCAGCAAAAGCAAAAATACAAAGGTGTTGTTAGGAGAAGTAACTGATATTAATCCTAAAGCGCAACGAGTTATTTTTGGTGATGAATCCATACCTTATGATACATTAATTCTAGCCACTGGTGCTAATCATTCCTACTTTGGGAAGGATAATTGGAAAGAATTTGCTCCTGGTTTGAAAACGGTGGAAGATGCGATAGAAATGCGCCGGCAGATATTTTCAGCATTTGAAGCCGCAGAAAAAGAAAGTGATCCGGTAAAACGGCGGGCTTTGTTAACTTTTGTGATTGTGGGGGGAGGTCCAACTGGTGTAGAATTGTCAGGTGCGATCGCCGAGTTGGCATACCAAACTCTCAAAGAAGATTTTCGTAACATTGACACCGCAGAAACGAAAATTTTACTATTACAAGGGGGCGATCGCATTCTCCCACACATTGCCCCAGAACTATCGCAAGTAGCAATAGAATCTTTACAAAAGTTGGGTGTGGTTATTCACACTCAAACCAGAGTCACAAATATTGAAAATGACATTGTTACTTTCAAGCAAAACGGTGAATTGACAGAAATTCCCTCAAAAACTATCTTGTGGGCAGCGGGTGTGCAAGGTTCAGCTTTGGGGAAAATCCTTGCAGAACGGACAGATGTAGAGTGCGATTTCTCTGCCAGAGTAGTTGTAGAACCTGACTTGACTATCAAGGATTATAAAAACATTTTCGTAATTGGAGACTTAGCTAATTTCTCCCATCAAAATGGTAAACCCTTACCTGGTGTTGCCCCCGTAGCCAAACAACAAGGAGAGTATGTAGGTAAACTCATCAAACGACGGCTGCAAGATCGGACTTTGCCAGAATTTAAATACAATGATGTGGGTAGTTTGGCAATGATTGGGCAAAATTTAGCCGTTGTAGATTTAGGCTTCATCAAACTCACAGGTTTCATTGCTTGGGTATTTTGGCTAGTAATTCACATCTATTTCTTGATTGAGTTTGACACTAAACTAGTAGTAGTAATTCAGTGGGCATGGAATTATATTACTCGGAATCGGCGCTCTCGATTGATTACAGGTAAAGAGGCTTTTTTAGCAACACAACCTGTTAACAATAGTGGCGATTCCCAACCCAACAAAAATAAGCAGCCAGTCAATCTCTAGTATTTGTGGTTGGCATTAAGTAGCTCAACTAAAAACACTTAAAACCCAAATCCTTGACCACTTAGAGAAGTCGGGGATTTATTTTTTTGCATTTAGTTATTCTCATCAAATACCCAGAAAATTTATTCCTGTAACCAATTTTCTAAACTTAATCCTTCAACTCTCAATAAATCACTATCATTAGAAACCAGAATAAATCCTTTAACAATAGCAGTTGCAGCAATTAAAATATCTTCTGTTTGGATTGGTAATCCTCTTAATCTAAGATTTGCATGAATTTCTGAGGCTTTTTCTAAAATTGCTAAATCATCCAAGAAAATAATTTGATAATCCTTACAGAAATTATCAACCCTTTCTAATTGTTTAATTGCGTTGACTGCAAATAAACCTCTTTTAATTTCAAAGTAAGTAACGCAAGTGATACTTAATAATCCTTATTGAGATTGAAATTCTTTTAATCTTTGCTTAATTTTGGGATTATTTTTCAGTTCTAAGGAGACAACACTGGTATCTAATAAATATGCCATATTTTTTTATTTCCGTTTAATCATTTCATCAAAAATTGCTATTTGTTCGGGAGTTAATTCATTTAAAGTTCCTGCTACTGCTTCTGTCACCATAATCCCGCTACAACGTGTTCTTAGATCCTGATCTTTCATACTATTAAACTCATCAATAGGTAAGTTTTGCTGAAATAGATTACATAACTCTTGAATCATTTCCTCTGCGTTAAGTTCTTCCTTAAATAAAGGACGTTCTTCCATCAAAATATTAACTATTTTCTCAATTCTGCTGATCATGGACTCTTGTTGAAGTTCTGTTGATAACATAATATTTCCTCCTAGGAAATGTAAATGATATTCATGGATGTCATTTATTATAGCATTTTTTAGTTTTGTGATGTCTGTTTATTACTCCAGTGTTAATTTCTTGCTAATGGCTGAATGCTTGAAAATATTAGTTTTTTACAGTGATATTGAATCTATATTTGTAATATTTTTTAGTTCTAACCCTGACTCTGTTAGGAATGTGCTATTATAACCTCATATAAATAACAGTAGTTAAACCACATATTAAATTATTATTAAAACACATTGACTCTGTTAGGAATGTGCTATTATAACCTCATATAAATAACAGTAGTTAAACCACATAAATTCATGGATATTGCTGTAATTGTTAAGTTTCTCGCTCCCTGTCTGCCTTTTCTGATGACTATGGGTAATAAAGCCGCAGAAGGGGCATCTCAAAAAGTCGGTGAGGATGTTTGGAATAGGGCTAAAGTGATTTGGGCTAAGTTACAGCCGAAGATAGAAGCCAAGGAAGCAGCAAAAGAAGCAGCGGAGGATGTAGCTAAAAATCCCGATGATGAAGATTTACAAGGCAGCTTGCGAGTACAACTGAGGAAGATTTTGGAAGCGGATACAGCGCTCGCTGAAGAAATAGCCAAGATTTTACAAGCAGGGATTGATAAACCTGGTGACAATATTCAAATGATTGCTAACGCTTACGATAACAGCACGGTGAAGCAGGTGGGTAAAATTGAAGCTGATAGTGTAACTTTTTAATCAGTCACATTTCACAGGTAGGGGTTTAGTTAAACGGGCGGTTAGAAACCGCGTCTACACAGGCAAAACCCACCTGCGTGGGTTTCAAATCCTTGATTTTCCTTAGTTAAACGGGCGGTTAGAAACCGCGTCTACACAGACAAAACCCACCTGCGTGGGTTTCAAAGCCTTGATTTTTCATTAGTCCGCGCAGGCGGACTTCGTTTGTGTAGCCGTGAATTCCATTCGCCGGGGCTAAATACAATTTATACAATGTCGCGCTATCTTTCGAGTTCGCAGCTATAAACCATTTACCTGCTGTAAGCTATGACAAATGAATCTAACCCCAATCACCAAAATAATATTAAAATGAATGTTACGGCTTTTGGTGATGGTAAAGCGACTCAAATCGGACAATTAAATGCCCAGCAGGTACAGATTATTGTTGACAGAATAAATCCTGCTATAGAACGAATTGAACAACTTGCTAAACTAGAATCACCGGGGATTCTCAAAGCTGGGAATCCTCATAAAAGTTTGGCTTATTGGCAAGGAAGAACAGCAGAAATTGCCAATTTAAAACAATGGTTAAATAATCCAAATATTCCTCTAATTGGTATTGAAGGTATTGGTGGTATAGGCAAATCTATGTTATCAGCCTATCTTTATGAAGATGAAACAATAGCAGGTTTGACAAAACGATTTTTGGCTGATGTGAGTTATGGGGCAATTTTTACTGATGTGGCTACTCAAGTTTTGCAAGAATTTGGTTTTCGAGTTCCGGAACAAGAAACACAATTAGTACAAGCTTTGGTGAAATGTTTGCAGTCAGGTGAATATTTATTGATTATTGATAACTTAGAAAGTCTGTTAACAACAGATGGAATTTGGGCAAGTCAATTCTATGAGGAATTTTTTACAACTTGGGTAGAATGTGGGGGTAAAAGTAAGGTAATTGTCACCACGAGAGAAAGACCAAAATTACCGAAAAGATGGGAATGGCTACCCTTATCAGGTTTAAAAATAGAAGATGGCATCAAACTATTAACAGCTTTAGGTATTCAAGGAAATTTAGAGGAATTTGTCAAATTAGTAGACGGTTATCCGTTGCTGTTGAGATTTGTAGCAGATTTATTAATAGAAGAATATCCCCAAGACCCGAATTTAAAAAGATTGGAAAATTTAGGTTTGGGAAATTTGCAGCAATTATTAACAGATAAAAAAGTGGTTGGCCAGCACCGTCTGGAAAATGTGGGGATGGTGTTGGTATTAGATGCCAGTTTTGAGCGTTTGAATGAGTTGCAAAAGTCCCTATTACAAAATATTAGTGTTTATCGTGGGGTCGTAAATGCTAAAGCCGCAATGGCTGTATGTTTAGGAAGTTCAGAAACAGAGATTGAGAGAGAATTAAGAAATCTTGTCAAGCGTTCTTTTTTATCAGAAAAATTGATTGATGATGGCAGATGGTTTGAGTTTCAGCCTGTGGTGTTGGAATATGTGCGATATAAAGCAGGTGATCAGACAGAAGCACATCAAAAAGCCATTAATTATTATCAGTCAATTGCTAAACAACAACCTTGGCAAACTAAAGATGATATTCAGGAATATTTAGAAATCTTTTATCATTTTTACCAATTAGCAGATTATGATTCAGCATTTGAGGCAATTCGCCATTGCGATGATTTTTTGACTTTGGGGGGTTATTATGCCAACCAAGTGGAATTATATAGGCAGTTGGTAAATAAATGGTCGAAAACGAATGATAAAGAAAATTGGCATTATACAGCTTCTCTGATTTCATTAGGCAATGCTTACTACTCCCTGGGACAGTACCAAACGGCGATCGCATTCTACCAGCAGTCTTTGGATATAAAAAAGGAGATAGGGGATATTCAGGGGGAAAGTATTTCCTTAAACAATTTAGGCAATGCTTACGACTCCCTGGGACAGTACGAAAGGGCGATCGCATTCCACCAGCAGTCTTTGGATATAAAAAAGGAGATAGGGGATATTCAGGGGGAAAGTATTTCCTTAAACAATTTAGGCAATGCTTACGACTCCCTGGGACAGTACGAAAG
>NZ_JAQMSE010000179.1:0-17048 GCF_028330045.1 Aphanizomenon sp. CS-733/32 | reverse complement strand
GTTTCACTTTATCACACCATTTCGCTTTTAATGCTATTTATTCTCATTAAGCATCTTAATTTTTGAATTGACTTTAGTTATTATGTACTACTTTAAGGGCTTTTTTGATCTGTGACAGTTTGGGGTGCGGAATGTGGGATTTAAAGCTGCATCTTTCACAGTTTCTGCAACTATGGGAAATGTACTCAATATATGACTAAATTCCTCTTCTGTTAATCCATATAAATGGGCAATTATTCCATCTAATTCGGCGCGAATTTTCCCTCTTTCTCTCTCGTCTGTAACTCCGTTTTCATGACTTGTTAATCCTACCTCTCTCGCTAATTCATCATATTCTGCTGTGGTACAGATGAGTTTGGCTGCACGTTCTACTATTTCTTGAAAATATGCGTCTTTTTCTGTTAATCTGGGTACGGGTGTTTGATAAACGTAGAACATATTACAATGTGCAGTTACTCTTTGACGAATAACAAAATCACAAATAAAACTATTCAAAATTGAAGAAATAACTAGCAAATTTTTAAAGTTATCAATTTTTTTACTGATAATTAAAGTATTACCACAAAATAGACTTTTATGAACAACAGTTGCAATCATTGTTCTTTCATTTGTACTGCTTGCAACATCCCTAAAACCTAATCTATAACACTGATAATCTAAAATTTGCCCCTTATCAACACCATTTTTACCTAAAACTGCTTTTCTTCCTTCCTCCTCATCTATCCAGTACCGAGGTTCAGCAAACTTATGGGTAAATTGATGAATCATTTTCCCTTCATATAAAGGTAATCTTCCTTTTCCTGGTTCAGTTTTAAATAAATGACTATCATTAGTCATGTGAAATTCAGCAGTTAACTTTAAATTCCACTTATCCTGAATTTCCTCCCCCAACAAAGGAAAGCGACTCATTTTTTCCGCAATGTGAATATCTAAATCAGTTTTAAACTCCATAACCGAAATAGAATCAGGAGACAATTTCCGAATCAGATTAACATTAATTTTAATTAACTCAGATTCATCATGTAAAAATCTTTCTAACTCTTCTTTTCTAATCGCTTCTCTAGGGTTAATGCGAAAACTAGCTTTAAAAGATTGAGTTTCATTGCCCTTTTGAAAATCTAGTAAACAGAATTTAAAAGCATGATGAACTCCTTCAAAAATAAACTTTTCATTAGAAAAACTAAATAATTTACCAAGAGAAGTTTGCGAAAATAACATTTCTCTGAGTTGTTTAGTTCCTAAATCTGTATAAATTCCTGTGGGAATAATAATCCCACAACGTCCATTAGAGTGTAATAAATTAAAACATTGTTCTACAAACAACTTATATAAATTAATATCAGTTCCCTGTTTTTTACCATTCACCACAGAAATTTGATTAAGATATTGTTCCGCACTTCTAAAATACAAACTTACATGAGGATATTGACTTTGATATTTTAACCAAGCATTAGCAATTTCAGGATTTGCTAATAACTGCTTTTGTTGTTTTTCAAAAGTCTTAATATCCATCTTATTCTTAGTCACTAAATCACTATATTCCGCAAAAAACTCCTTAGCTTGTGGTTTAAAAATCTCCCAAGGAGGATTACCCAAAATAATATCAAAACCACCCTTAGCAATAATCTGATCAAAATGATAACCCCAATGAAAAGGTTTTAACCCTTCCATATCCGCAATATTTAAAAGTCGTTTCACAGGTTTACCCTTTAACTGCACTTCCTCATACTTAATCTTTAAATTCCCAAACTCATCTAATAACAATTGATTTAACTTAACCAAAGATTCCCGGTTAACATCATTAATATGGTGTTTCAAAAATTGTAAACGATCTTCTTGTTCCGTATCTTCAACTTTTCCTGCAATAAAAGCGTGTTCCTTATACATCTTAATACTTTCATTTTTCTCATTTAAAATAGTTTGATAATCCTGGGCTTTTAATTGTTGTAAAATATCAGGATTTCCCACAATATCAAAACGTTTATCATCAACCCGAATCAACCCAATTAAAGAATTACCTGCCATAATGTTAAAATCAACATTAGGTAAAGGTTCTAAATCATCCACAGTTTTTGCAGAAGCAACTAAACTTAAAAACAAGCGTAACTTCGCAATTTCTACCGCCTCCTCCATGATATCCACACCATAGAGATTGTCAGTAATCACCCGTTTTTTGATATAATAATCCAAGGAAGGATGATTTTGTTTAATCTTCCTTAATCTGGCTTGATTTTCTGCATTTCCCGAAACTTGAATAAAGTCAAAAATGGCGGTATAAACCTTAATTAAATGTTGTAAAGCAGCAACTAAAAACGCCCCACTACCACAAGCAGGATCTAAAATTGATAGTTGTGGTAATATCTCATCTAACAATTGCTGACACAATTGATTATTGAGATGATCAAATATTTCAATATTAGCAATTTTCTCACTAATAAACTTATTAATAGTCCGTTCACAAAGATAATTAGTAATTTCCGGTTTCGTATAATAAGCGCCAAATTCTTTTTGGTTAATATACTTCTCAAAAATATATCCTAAAACATCAGGATTAATTTCATCATCCTTACCACTGGGGGTATCATCTAAATGCCAAGTATAACCAGAAAATAACTTAAATATATCCTCAAAACCAGCATCATTAATGATAATTTCACCCCGATACTTTTCCTCAATAATATGGGGTAAAAACAACCCACCATTTATATATTTAATTCTACCAATTAAAGCCGCAGTTCCATCTTTACGGAACTTTTCAGCATTACCAAAACCATCAAAAAACAAAGTCTGTAAAAACTCTTGATAATATAAATCTTTACCTTTGCTTTGACTAGCTTTCAACTTATCTTGTAAATAATCAGTATTTCCATGATCTAAAAACCCCTTTTTCTGGAGAAAATAAATAAACATCAACCGATTCAAAATTACCGAAGCATACCAATTAGCATCTTTAATATTATCTATACCTTTAATAAAGGTAACAAATTTCCGATGTTCCAACTGGAAATCATCAAAAAACTTTTTAGTAACCTTTTCAATATCAAAAGCCTTTTGAGTACGTTGAGTAACATCAGTTAAAGTTAAATTTCCTTCTTCAGCAAAATCAATAAATAAAGATTCTAACTTTTGAGTTAATAACTCTCCAGATTGAGTAATATGAAAAGTAGTTTCCTTGGCTTTAGTTTTATTTGCAGATTCTCTTTTTACCCATTGCCAAACCTGCTTTTCTTGCTTTTTATCAGTATAAATAATTAAATGTTCTTGACTATAACTTGTAACTTCTGTATCAATCTTTTTCCTGATTTTAGCATTAGGTAAAATACCATTTTCAGACACACAATGATAAACCATCATCCCGCGTTTTTGGGCAGCAGCTTCTATAGTATAATTCTCCTCATCTACAGTTAAATAAAGAGGAGAACCATCTGCATAATCCCAACCCAACTCTTCAATAAATAAAGATGTAAAATCAGACGATTGGAGATATGTTTTAACTTGACTGCGATTGAATTTCATAAAATGCACTCCTGGTATATGTACTCAAATATCCTCTCAAAGATCCCCGACTTCTCTAAGAAGTCGGGGATCTAGTAATAATCAATATCTAACAATTGTTCTAGAGAATAAGGAGATATTTCAGGAAAATCAACTTTAAACTTAGTTTTTATCTGCACATATTTTAAAGCCCGATTATAAATATAACCCATCTCATTAGCTAGATAATTACGTAAATTAGTTGTTAATCTATCCTCAATTTGATAACGAAAACCTAAAATTTCTGATTGCCAATGATAATAATTTCTTTCAGATTCCTCCGTCCAATATTGCAGTAATAATAAATGTCTAATCACTTGTTCTAATAAACTTTTAACTGCATTTTTCTTTTCACTTCCCAAGTCTTCCAACTCCTCAATTAAATTCTCTAAATCCACCTCATTAAAACGACCTTGTTTCAATAAATCAATAGTTGCTAATAACCATAAATAATCATCTGTTTCATAGAGTTGCTGTAAATTAGTCAAAACATTCATATTTTTACCTCCTAACTTATTTAATTAATTATTTCTCTAACTCAATTAGGTAGGTGAACACAATAAAACCAAACTGTGTAAAGAAATGTAAAATCGCCTAAACCCTCTTCACTCTTGCCTCTTGCCTTTTGCCTTGCCATAACGACAATTTTCAACGCCAACCTACTTAGGTAAATAATCAATATCTAATAATTGTTCAAGAGAATAAGGACATTGTTCAGGAAAATCAACCTGAAAATTAGTTTTTCTTTGCACATATCCTAATGCCCTTTGGTAGATATTTGATTTTTCTTCAACTAAATGATTGCGTAAATTTGTGGTTAATTTAGCATTAAGTTGATCTCGGAAACTATAAATCTCAGCTTGCCAATGACCAGAATTTCTCTCAACTTCAATAGTCCAATACTGATACAGTAATAAATGTCTAATAATTTGCTGTAATAAACTTTCCACAGCATTTTTCTTTTCACTTCCCAAGTCTTCCAACTCCTCAATTAAATTTCCTAAATCCACTTCATCAAAACGACCTTGTTTCAGTAAATCAATAGTTGCTAATAACCATAAATAATCATCTGTTTCATAGAGTTGCTGTAAATTAGTCAAAACATTCATATTTTTACCTCCTAATTTATTTAATTATTTCTCTAACTCAATTAGGTAAATAATCAATATCTAACAATTGTTGAAGAGAATAAGGACATTCTGCGGGAAAATCAACTTTAAGCTGAGTTTTTATCTGCACATATTTCAAAGCATCAGCATAAAGATTTAGCATTTCTTTAGCTAAATGATTACGCAAATTACCAGTTAAACGTCGTTTAAGTTGATTTCTAAAACTGACGATTTCAGCTTGCCAATGATAACGATTTGTTTCATTTTCTTCTATCCAATATTGCAATAATAATAAATGTCTAATAACTTGTTCTAAAAGACTTTCAACTGCATTTTTCTTTTCACTTCCCAAATCTTCCAACTCCTCAATTAAATTCTCTAAATCCACCTCATTAAAACGACCTTGTTTCAATAAATCAATAGTTGCTAATAACCATAAATAATCATCAGTTTCATAGAGTTGCTGTAAATTAGTAGTAACTATCATAAATTTACCTCCTATTTACCTCTAAAATAACACACATATAAATAAAGATCCCCAACTTCTCTAAGAAGTCGGGGATCTGATTCTACCAATTACGAACAACTTAAAAACTCTTTGACTATTGCTAAATAAGTTTCTGCGTCTTCCAACATCGGAAAATGCGCCGTATTGGGAATAATATTTAATTGAACCTGATCACTTAAAGCCGCCGCCGTTTTCCCTAATTTAGCTGGAATAATAATGTCATGTTCCCCAGCAATTAGCAAAGTTGGTATAGTTAACTTAGCAAATTCTCCCGGCATTGTTTCCGCTTGTTCTTTACTCACAGAAGTATAAATAGTCCCTAAAGCCGCTTCATAATGGGCATTAACAAAATCTTCCAAAAAAGCCTGACTTTCCGCTTTAGGAATAGGACGATGTAAAAATCTGGCCATAAACATTTTATCAGCCAAAGGAATTTTACTTAACCACTGCGGGCGGAATTTCACCACATAACCACCAAATTTATGAAAAGCCGAAAAAGCCTTTTCATCATATTCAAAAATACCGCTACAAGTTAAAATTCCCTTGGCAACTTTTTCAGGATAACGATTAAAAAATAAAGTGGCAATAGAAGCACCCATAGAATGGGCATTAATATAAACACGATCAAGATTTAACTCATTTAATAAAACCGCCAAATCTTCCGCGTATTCTGTTAATTCATAACTTAAATTCCCGTTATTTTGAGGTTGACATTGAGAACGTCCAAAACCCCGTAAATCATATAATAAACAATCAAAATTATCTAATAAAGCCTCAGCCGTACTTTGCCAATATCTCGCTGAACCAGCCCAACCATGCAAAAAAACCATCACCGGTTTCATAACATTTGATGGTTTTTTCATCCACTCGTAATAATGGTCTACACCCCGAACATTTATATAAGTCATTGCAAGAATTAAAAATTAAGAATTAACAATTGACAATTGACAATTGGCAATTAACAACTGACAACTGACAATTGACAACTGACAATTGACAACTGACAACTGACAATTAAGCCGACTCTGGTTTAGGTAAAGAAGAAGGATGTACTATCAATTCAGCAGTAGAACGTTTTTCCACCATTTCCTTAGTAATAGTACAGCGAGTCACATCCTTACGAGAGGGTAACTCATACATGACATCCAGCATCAATTCTTCCACAATACCCCGTAAAGCCCGCGCTCCAGTCTTGCGCCGATAAGCCTCTTGAGCGATCGCTTTCAAAGCATCTGTTTTAAAATCTAACTGGACATTATCCATATTCAGCAGTTTTTGGTACTGTTTCACCAAAGCACTCTGTGGTTCGGTCAGAATTGCCATCAGCGCATCCTCATCCAAAGGATCAACCACAGCCACCATGGGAATCCGCCCAATAAACTCAGGAATCATCCCAAATTTCACCAAATCATCTGGTTGCAGATGACGTAACGTATCAGCAGCCCGTTTTTCCTTAGTTTGCACATCTCCAGGTTGGACAAAGCCAATTGACTTTTTGCCCACTCTCTGATCTACAACCTTTTCCAAACCGACAAACGCCCCGCCACAGACAAACAAAATATTGCTCGTATCAATTTGGATACAATCTTGATATGGGTGCTTACGTCCCCCCTGGGGTGGAACATTGGCAATAGTCCCCTCCAGCATTTTTAGCAAAGCTTGTTGTACCCCTTCCCCAGAAACATCTCTAGTAATTGAGGGATTCTCACTCTTGCGGGCGATTTTATCAATTTCATCAATGTAGATAATCCCCCGTTGAGCCTCCTCCACATCCAAATCCGCCACCTGCAACAGACGCAACAGGATATTTTCTACATCTTCCCCCACATACCCAGCTTCCGTCAGGGTTGTAGCATCAGCAACAGCAAAGGGAACATCGAGAATTTTGGCTAGAGTCTGTGCCAAGAGAGTCTTACCGCAACCAGTCGGACCAATCAATAAAATATTGGACTTTTGTAATTCGATCGCATCATCTGCCCCAGCCTTTGTATTACCCTTAGACTGAAGAATCGCTAATCGTTTGTAATGATTGTAAACAGCCACAGATAGCACCTTTTTGGCTTCATCTTGACCGATAACGTGTTCGTCTAAATAATTTTTAATCTCTCTTGGTTTAGGGATTTGATTAAACGAGAGATTAGACGAACTGGTACGACGTTTTTCAGTTGGTTCTGACTTTTGCGCCGGTTGTGATGCAGCAGCATTGGTATCCAGCAATTCCTCATCGAGGATTTCATTACACAAGTCAACGCATTCATCGCAGATGTAGACTCCCGGACCTGCGATTAATTTACGTACCTGCTCTTGAGACTTGCCACAAAATGAACATTTTAAATGGGAGTCGTACTTAGACATATCAGCCTCTTATTTCAGAATGATGACGATTTACCCTGCTGTGGGAAGATTTTGTCTAGAAATGACCTGATCGATCAAACCATAATTCTTCGCCTCTTCTGCTGACATGAAAAAGTCGCGCTCGGTATCAGCCTCAATTCTCTCCAAGGATTGGCCAGTATGCTTGGCCATTAATTGATTTAATTCACCCTTAATATAAAGAATCTCTCGCGCTTGAATTTCAATGTCAATGGCTTGTCCTTGAGCGCCACCCAGGGGTTGGTGAATCATAATCCGGGAGTCAGGTAAAGACATCCGCTTTCCAGCAGTTCCAGATGTTAATAAAAAAGCCCCCATGCTCGCTGCCAGCCCAAAACAGATAGTTACAACATCGGGACGTATTTGTTGAATTGTATCATAGATTGCCATACCCGCGTAGACAGAGCCACCAGGAGAATTAATGTACAATTGAATATCTTTTTCCGCGTCTTCAGAATCGAGAAAAAGTAATTGGGCAACAATAGAATTAGCTACAACATCATCTATGGGAGTTCCCAAAAAAATAATCCGCTCGCGGAGTAATCGGGAGTAGATATCAAATGCCCTTTCTCCCATCCCAGACTGTTCTACCACCATTGGCACAATATTACTAGGGCTGCCAGAACTGCCACTAGTACCAATAGGACTCAAGCTGTTGATTGGGTAATTTCCCGACTGCGATACAAGCATACTAGAATATTTAAAAATAAATGGCATGAAATTGTGAACTGTTAACCATTATGCCCTATATGGCAGAATTCAGGAGTCAGGAGTCAGGAGTAAAAGAACTTGTGCCTCTTGCCTCTTTACTGTCACCTGTCACCTGTCACCTATCCTGTTACTCAGGATTACTGGTTTCTGCTTCCTGAACTGCTTCAGTGCTTTCTGAATCTGTTTCTGTTTCTTCCGCCGCACTTAGAGAACCTTCAGGAACTAGTTCCACAGATGAACGTTCTAGCAACCAATCAACGATTTTTTTGGTTAAAAGTTCTTCTTTAACCACTGCACGCAATCTATTTTCATCCAAATCTTGATCAGCATACTCTGCCATCAATAGGGCGACTCTAGCTTGTACTTCTTCCTTTGCCACTTCAATAGATTCACGTTTGCCAATTTCTTGTAAAGATAGATTTCGTTTCAGACGTTCTATAGCTTCAGGTTTGGAGCGATCGCGTAATTGAGGAATAATTTCTTGAGTGAATAGCTTTTTGACATCTATTCCTTGCTCGGCTAACTTCATAGCCGTCTGCGACAGCATAGCATCAATTTCTTGATCAATCAGTGTTGTCGGCAAATCTATTTCCACATGATTGAGTAGTTCTTTGACTAACGCTTCTTGCTGATTGTCCTTGGTTTTATCGGCTGCTTCTTTTTGATACCGTTCTTCTAAGGATGCCCGTAATTCGGCTAAGGTCTCGAAGTCGCTGACTGATTGGGCAAAATCATCATCCAATTCTGGCAGTTCTTTGGTTTTAATTTCTTTGAGGGTAATAGTAAACAGGGCCGCCTTACCAGATAATTCCTCATTACCATAAGGATCTGGGAATTGAGCAGATACTTCTTTGGTTTCCCCAGGGTTCATGCCCACTATACCCAAGACAAAACCGGGAATGAACTTATCTTCTTGTAACTCAACTTGAAAATCAGTTCCTTCTCCACCGGGAATTGGTTTGGGTTCACTATCAGGATCATCCCCTTCAGTTTTGGCAATTACACCCTTAAAGTCAATTACTGCCATATCACCGATTTGGGTGGCACGTCCTTCCACGGGGACTAAAGTTGCTGATTTTTCTCTTTGAGCTTCAACAACTGTATCTACTTGGGTAGGATCGTACTTGATTTCCTCCGCTTTAACTTCTAAACCAGTGTATTGGTTTAACTTGACTTCTGGGAATACATCCACAGAAGCGGTAAAAGTCAGGGGTTTTCCTGGTTCATAATTGACAATTAAATCATCAAAGGAAGAACTTAATTGGGGCTGACCAAGAGCGCTAATTGCTTCTTGTTTAATTGCTTGGTCAATGCCTTCTTGCAGCATTTCTTCTAGGGCGGTTGCCTTGACGCGAACCTGACCAATACGTTGTATTAATATTTGCCGGGGTACTTTGCCTTTGCGAAACCCAGGAATATTGATGGTACTAGTTAATTTTCTAATAGCTTGCTCGTATTTTTGTTTGGTAATTTCCGGTGTAATTTCTATTTCTAAACCAATTTGACTGGCGGGAAGTTTTTCCTGGGTAACTTTCATGCGTTGTTTCTATTTTTCTGGTATTTTAATCTGCTATCTAAATACTAGACAAGTCTAGATATTTACTTCTACGGGGGTATAGGATCGGTTATCCCGACCTAAGTTAACGCGCTGTTTTTGAGACGCGATTATATTCTGAATAGATATCATTCAGACACAAATGCGTGTGAATGTCTTTCAACAGAGATCCAGTTTACTGCAAAAAGTAAAGGACTGAACACTTTATGATATTCTTTCAACATAGCAGCCCTAGTTCCGGTAACATAACTTTACAGGCAGGACTTCTAGCAAATACCCAAATGTTAATCGCTCTTGGTTTTCTTTTTTTGCAGGTTGCTGTATAATGGGATATTATACGATAATGTAATGACTTCCATAGCTGTAAAGTCCGATATCAATTAATTTTAACGGCAATATAAACAACAAAGTCTCGAATTTCTCAATAGTCACCGAGAATTGGGATATAATCGCAAAAATATGCAAATTTTACTATTTAAAATCTGCTGTTGACAGGAACAACAGAAACCTATGATTTTTTAAGTTGTCCTAAAAAAAGTGCTAGTTACCTCTTAAAGGAGGAGTTGAGTTTGTCTAAGTCCTATCGTGTAGCTATTTTGGGAGCAACTGGTGCTGTAGGTACTGAGTTGCTGGAATTACTAGAAAGCCGAAATTTTCCCCTAGCTGAATTAAAATTGTTGGCATCGCCACGCAGTGCGGGAAAAACACTCAGATGCAAAGGGGAAGATATTCAAATTGAGGCAGTGAGCGATCGCAGTTTGGCAAACCTAGATATAGTCTTAGCTAGTGCTGGGGGTAGCATCTCCAAAACTTGGGCGAGTGTGGCGGTAGAAAAAGGAGCAGTGGTCATTGATAATTCCAGTGCCTTCCGCATGAACCCGGATGTCCCTTTGGTAGTTCCAGAGGTAAATCCCCAAGCCGCATTTACTCACCAAGGAATTATTGCCAATCCCAACTGTACGACAATTCTCATGTCCTTGGCAGTTTGGCCATTACATCAAGTTAAACCAGTGAAAAGGATTGTCGCTGCTACCTATCAATCAGCTAGTGGTGCTGGGGCGAAGGCAATGGAGGAAGTAAAAATCCAAAGTGAGGCTATACTACAAGGAAAGCAACCAGTAGCGGAGGTTTTACCTTACCCATTGGCATTTAATTTATTTACCCATAATTCTCCCATGACAACTTGGGGATATTGTGAGGAAGAAATGAAAATGGTGAACGAAACCCGTAAGATCTTTGGTAATCAAGAAATCAGAATCACCGCGACTTGTGTACGGGTTCCCGTACTCCGCGCCCATTCTGAAGCCATTAATCTAGAGTTTGAAACACCTTTTGATCCAGATGAGGCTAGAGAAATTTTAAGAACATCACCTGGGGTGAAATTAGTAGAAGATTGGCAAGCCAATTATTTTCCGATGCCTATAGATGCTAGTGGTAAAGATGAGGTTTTGGTGGGAAGAATTCGCCAGGATATTTCTCATGCTTGTGGTTTAGACTTATGGCTATGCGGCGACCAAATTCGTAAAGGTGCAGCTTTAAATGCAGTGCAAATTGCTGAATTATTAGTAGAAAAAATTTACTAAAATTGACTAGAGTATAAGTTTAAATTCAGTCATTTCTCATCAATCATTAGATAATCAACAACTGACAACTAACAAATTAGGAGAGAAAAGAGTGTGGGAGATTTTGGAACAATTGTAACTGCTATGATTACACCGTTTAAGACAGACGGTAGTATTAATTATGATGTAGTTGCCAAACTGGCAGATTATCTAGTTAACAACGGTACAGATGCAATAGTGGTATGTGGAACAACAGGGGAATCTCCAACCCTGACTTGGGACGAAGAATATCAATTATTTGTTGAGGTATTGCAAACTGTATCAGGTAAAGCTAAAGTAATTGCTGGTTCTGGTTCTAATGACACCAAAGAAGCGATCGCCGCCACCCAAAAAGCAGCTAAAATAGGAGTACATGGTTCTTTACAAGTAGTTCCCTATTACAACAAACCGCCACAGGCTGGATTATACAAACACTTTCAGGCAATAGCTCAATCAATTCCTGACCTGCCCATGATGTTGTATAACGTTCCTGGGCGCACGGGTCAAAACCTCAGTTCCGAAACAGTGGTAAAATTAGCGGAAATTGATAACATTGTCGCCATTAAAGAAGCCAGTGGTAACTTAGATCAAGTGAGTGAAATCCGGCGCTTGACACCCAAAGAATTTCAGATTTACGCTGGAGATGATTCTTTAACTTTACCAATGTTAGCCATAGGATCTCAAGGGATAGTCAGTGTAGCTTCTCATTTAGTGGGTAATCACATCCAAAAAATGATTCAAGCCTGGAAAATGGGAAATACTCAACTTGCCACCGACATTCATTTGCAATTGTTTCCATTGTTTAAAGCTCTATTTTTAACTACAAATCCCATTCCTGTCAAAGAAGCACTCAAACTACAAGGTTGGGAAGTAGGTTCAACTCGTCTACCCTTATATGAAGCCGATACAGATGTATCGAAAAAATTAGAGTCAGTAATGCAAAAGCTGAATTTAATCTAGGCAATAATAGGTGAGTGATTTATAGATAATGTGTACAAATGGTTACTAGACTGTCACTTTAACACTTGTGCTACAACTGAACAATATAAAAATAATTCAGTTTGATGTCAACGAAATCAAATAGGACTTTATAGAAGCTGAATTTAAACAGAAAATTTGGTCTTTTCTTTGATACAAGAAACCGAACAATCAACTGATTCACAACTAACAAAAATCTCCAGGAGAAAATGTCTAAAAACGAATCTAATCCCGCTCTCAAAATTATTCCTTTGGGCGGTTTACACGAAATAGGTAAAAATACTTGCGTTTTTGAATATGAGGACGAAATTATCCTGTTAGATGCAGGATTGGCATTTCCCACAGAAGCCATGCACGGGGTAAATATTGTATTACCAGATACAACTTATCTACGGGAAAATCGCCACAAAATTAAGGGCATGATCGTTACTCATGGTCATGAAGATCATATCGGGGGAATTGCCTTTCACTTGAAGCAATTTGATATTCCGGTAATTTATGGACCTAGACTAGCAATGGCCATGCTAGAGGGTAAACTGGAAGAAGCAGGGGTCCGCGATCGCACAGAATTAAGAAAAGTTCTTCCCCGTGACGTGGTGAGAATTGGTAAACATTTCTTTGTCGAATATATCCGCAACACCCACTCCATCGCTGATAGTTTCACCGTTGCTATTCATACACCATTGGGCGTAGTTATCCACACAGGGGATTTTAAAATTGATCATACTCCCGTAGATGGTGAAAAGTTCGATTTACAACGTCTGGCAGAACATGGTGAAAAAGGCGTACTTTGCCTATTGAGTGATTCCACTAACGCCGAATTGCCAGGATTTACACCTTCCGAACGGGCTGTTTTTCCTAACCTTGACCGAGAATTTTCTCACGCTACGGGGCGCTTATTTGTCACCACCTTTTCTTCTAGCGTTCATCGCATCAACATGGTTTTGCAACTAGCAAGAAAACATAATCGTGTGGTGACAATTGTTGGGCGTTCTATGCTGAATTTAATCGCCCATGCTCGGAATTTAGGTTATATCAAGTGTGAAGATAGCCTATTTCAACCATTGCATACGGTTCGGGGGATGCCAGATGAGAGAGTGCTGATTTTAACCACTGGCTCTCAGGGTGAAACAATGGCAGCGATGACAAGAATTGCCAATAAAGAACACCCCCATATCAAAATTCGCCCAGGAGATACGGTTCTCTTCTCCGCTAACCCCATTCCTGGTAACACAATTGCTGTGGTCAACACCATTGATAAATTGATGATTCAGGGGGCAAAAGTGGTCTATGGACGGGATAAAGGGATTCACGTTTCTGGACACGGCTGTCAAGAAGAACAAAAGTTGATGATTGCTTTAACTCGTCCTAAGTTCTTTGTGCCATTTCACGGTGAACATCGGATGTTGGTGAAGCATTCGGAAACTGCTCAAAGTATGGGGATTCCGGCAGAAAATATGGTGATTATCCAAAATGGGGATGTCATCGAGTTAACGGAAGATTCTATCCGTGTTGCTGGAAAAGTGCCAGCGGGGATTGAATTGGTGGATACTTCTAGTTCGGGAATGGTGAGTTCTAAGGTGTTGCAAGAACGCCAACGCATGGCTTCTGAGGGGACTGTGACTATTGCTGCCGCTATTGATTGGAGTGGTAAGCTAATGGCGAAAACGGAAATTCATATGCAGGGTGTGGTGACAAGTATCGAGCGATCGCTTCTGCAAAAATGGGTACAACAACGCATTGAGGAAATTCTTAGCGTTCGCTGGACGGAGTTCTCTCCCGTAGAAGGACAACCTGCTGATACTGATTGGGGTGGATTACAGGAAACTTTAGAACGTGAGTTGGCGCGTTCTATGCGGAGAGAGTTGCAATGTCAACCTTCTTTGACGTTGTTGATGCAAGTCCCGGAAGAGCCTGCTGTGAAGGTTTCTGATGGTAGAAGACGACGGACTCGTTCTACTGCTGTGGCCTCTTAAAGAATTATTTCGCGCAAAGACGCTAAGGGGCAAAGGCGCAAAGGTTTTTAGATCTTTGCGTTCTTGCTTGAGAGTTAACAAGACAGTTAATTAGGGCTTGCTGATAGCGTAGCGTGGACTATGACTCCATACGTCCTCATGCAAGCTATAGCCATATAAACCGAAAACCTAGATATATGAAGAATTTTCGGGTTGAAAAAGAGAACCGAAGAGTGTCAAATTCCTTAGAAATTAGCTTGTTTTTGCAAGACCTGTTCTAGAGTTAAATTAAATTGAGATTTACCCTCAAAAACAGTGCCGACTTTACCTTTGTTAAAATGGATCTTATTTAACTTGTAAGCGTGATCTGTTAAGGGTACATCCCCAATAGCACTGACAAACTCAGGTGCTTTATCCATGTATAATTCTAAAAATTCTCTCAGATCTGGTTTTTGCCGAAGAGATTTATAGCTGACATATATAAACAGTGGACGAGAAAGTGGTCGGTATTTTCCCCATTTCACACTTGTCCGTGAAGGCATCACTGCACCAGTACCGCTATCTACAGATAGGGCTTTCAATGTATCTTTGTTAGAGTTGTAATAGGCGTAGGGAATAACAGCTAAGGCGTTGGTATCACTGCTAACTTTGCTCTCTATGACTTTGTAATTTCTATCAGCTTTATAGTCCTTACGAATAGCCCCTTCTTGTCCCACGGCAATTTGTGTAAAATAGTCAAAAGTGCCTGAATCTTTATCAGGACCATAAAGGTTCAAGGGTTTATTCGGCCAAGTGGAACGAATCTGATTCCATGTAGTAATTTTACCTTCGGCTGATGGTTCCCAGATTTTTTTGAGTTCTGCCAGGGTTATATCCTGCGCCCAATTATTTTGAGAGTTAACTACTATTGTTATTGCATCAAAACCAATGGGTAATTCAAGGAATGTCACGTTATTTTGATTACACTCTTTGATTTCGTGAGTATGAATTGGTCGAGAAGCATTGTTAATATCTGTCTCTCCCAAACAAAACTTTTTAAACCCCCTACCAGTACCGGAAGAATTAACTTCAACTGCTTTTACTGAAGGTGATTTACCATTATTTTTCTGGAAGTTATAATCATTGCTGACTTCTTGGGTAATAGGGTAAACAGTGTCTGAACCATCAATTTTAATAGCTGTTTTTGTCTCATTTGATTGGGATAGTTGACATGATGATACCAGTGCGGAGAGTCCCACAAGGAAAGTTAGAGAAAATATTGGTCGCAAGAGATGTTTGCTAAGAAGTTGCATTGTTCTAATTGTAGTAGATGCTAATTTGACTAAGAGGGTGTTTGAAAAGGCTTTTGAACCCACGAAGGTGGGTTTTGTCTGTGTAGCCGCGACTTCTAGTTGCCCTTGCAAGTAATAAATTATACTTTTCAAACACCCTCTAAGGCATGATTAATCATTGAATAATAATCACATTCCCAGATAAAAGCAATAGCAAAAACAGCCAATTTCAGCAAAAATCCTTAAAATAGTATAAAATTGCAATATTCAGAAACCAAGATTAATGTCAATCCATCTAAAGATAGATATTGAAGTACGGATATTGACCGGAGTTTAGACACTCGTAAGTAATTATAAAAGTGTTATTCTTTAAACAAGAATACGTAAAAGTTCTAGGTAATGGGATTTAAGCCTAAAGATAGAGTTAGACTGAAAGTGAGGGGTGTAAAAATTAGGGCTATGGTGTCATTGGGAAAGCAAGCCGAAAGGATTAAGGATGCCACACCAAAAGTGAGAACTATCAATAAGCCTAGAGGACTAAGGGTACACCTCAATAGCAGTACCAATGCTTTGCAGAAAAAGCCGGCATAGGACAGGACAGGTTGGAGCCCAAACCCTCTTCACTCTTGCCTCTTGCCTTTTGCCTTGCCATAACGACAATTTTCAACGCCAACCTACTTATTGCTATAATAAGTTTTGTTGCAGTCAAAAGAAATCACGCCCAAAGGCAGATGTCTTCACTAAGATATTAACTGTGACGGATTATTCATAAGATTGAATAAATTCTAGGATTGCTTTTTGGAAAATTAGGGTTAGGGTGACGTATTAATATATGGATTCAATCATGGGGAGCGGTTAATTAATTACACTTTTTACAGAATTTACCTAATAATCCTGTTTTCCGGTTCAGGTTCTTGTCATATTACATATTCATCAATAAGGTGAACACCCTCACAACAAAAGAGGAATTACCATGAAGGTATCTAAAAATACTAACAAAAAGATTTTTTTAGCAAGTTGGATTTCTCTACATCCAGTAGACGCTAGTGAAGCTAATATGACTGCGTTACACCATGTTGCGGCCCAGCCGGCTTGGGACTTTTTACGTCCTTTGCGTAATTGGTTGGATAACATTCAGGTGCGCGATCGCCGATTAGCTCATTGTCTCTGTAAATACATTCCGGCTCAGTGTCCATTTGAGCGTGATGTCAAAGTATTTGGTAAAACACTGTTTCACATTCCGCCAATGTGTAAACTTAATCCTTTATACGAAGAAGTAGTAGGTTTGCGATTTAAAGCCATGTGCTATCTAGCTGATACCTGTGGCGAAGACATTTCTCAGTATTGCTAATAGGTGACAGGTGCTACGCCACGGGGACAGGTGCTACGCCACGGGGACAGGTTACAGGTTACAGGTTACAGGTTACAGGTTACAGGTTACAGGTTACAGGTT
>NZ_JAQMSE010000178.1:0-4322 GCF_028330045.1 Aphanizomenon sp. CS-733/32 | reverse complement strand
TACACAAACAAAGTCCACCTGCGTGGACTAACGAAAAATCAAGGCTTTTGAACCCACGAAGGTGGGTTTCGTCTGTGTAGCTGCGACTTCTAGTCGCCCTTGCAAGTAATAAATTAGACTTTTCAAACACCCTCTTAGAGGTTGTTTGAAAAGCCCTTACCTCTTGCCTTGCTATAACAACAATTTTCAACGCCAACCTACTTAATGCGATCGCTTTTTCTCCCTATTTTGGAAATATTGCTAATTCGGTTTTGGGGTCAAAAAAATGCAGTTTCTCAGGAGTTAAAGATAGCCAAAGTTGCTCATCTATGGTGATGAATCTATCGGGGGGAACTCGAACTTGTAAAGTTTGCCCCTCTGGATTTTGTAAGTCAGGATCGGCAATTTTTACAGATAAAAAAGTGTCATTTCCTAAGTTTTCTACTAAATCTACTTTAACTGGTAAATTTTTAGTAGCAGGTACACCTAAAATTAGATGTTCTGGACGAATACCTAACATTAAAGTTTGTCCGTCGTATTTTTGTAACGCACTTCCCCACACATCTGGAAGGGTGAAGCGGAAATTTGCATGGGTAATTAATAAGGGTGCGTGAAACTCCACCGGGATGAAATTCATGGGTGGAGAACCAATAAATTCAGCCACAAAACGATTCGCAGGATGATTATATAGTTCTAATGGAGCAGCAACTTGCTGTATTTTACCTTCCGACATAATCGCAATGCGATCGCCCATAGTCATGGCTTCCGTTTGATCATGGGTAACATAAATTGTCGTTATCCCCAATTGACGTTGCAATTTCACAATTTGACTCCGAGTTTCCGCCCGTAATTTAGCGTCTAAATTAGATAATGGTTCATCCATTAGGAATACTTGAGGATTACGAGCGATCGCCCTTCCTAATGCTACCCGTTGTCTTTGTCCCCCGGAAAGCTGTTTAGGTAAACGATTTAACAAGGTTTCAATTTGTAACAAACCTGCAACTTTTTGCACCTGTTGATCAACAATTCTTTCCTTAGCAGAAATATATCGCCATCCTCTAGGCAACTTTTTTGTCATTCCTACCAGTATATTTTCGCCCCATTGAGCAAATCTTTTTTTGCCAAATTCCGCGTCTGGAAACTGACGACGCAAACCAAAAGCGATGTTGTCATATACAGTCATGTGGGGGTAAAGTGCGTAACTTTGAAACACCATAGCGATGTCTCTGGCTTTCGGGGGTAAATCATTAATCAAGCTATCTCCTAGGGAAATATTACCACCAGTCATCACCTCCAAGCCAGCAATTAACCTCAGCAGCGTACTTTTACCGCAGCCAGAGGGTCCCACCAGCACCATAAACTCACCATCAGCAATGGTTAAATTAATCCGTCGCAAGACACTTACACCATCTGTACCGTCTTGTTGCGCTTTTGTCCCTTCCCCACTGCGACTGGGAAAACTTTTATAAACGTTTTCTAATACAACTTGTGCCACGAGAATTCACTTTAAAATTTATTAATTTATAGAAGCGGAAAATTTCCACCCATACATTACCATATTATACATTGTTTCCCAAGACCAAGATCCCCGACTTCTTCAAGAAGTGGGGGATCTGATTGATTTTAGCAATTCTTGAATTTGTTGATTAATAATCCTGACATCAAAACGTTCACTAGCACTAATTCTGGCATTATTGGCAATATTCGCAGTTTTTGCAGATTCTTGACGACAATTATGAATCACCTGGGCTAATTCTTGAGGTTCTCCAGGTGCGACTAAAAAACCATTAATCCCATCTTCCACTAATTCCATAGCGCCACCAGCTTCAGCCGCAATCACTGGTTTACCACACAGCATAGCCTCAACAATAACCCTCCCAAAAGGTTCAGGCGCAGTAGAAGTATGGGTAACTAAATCACACATTGTCATTAATTGGGGAATATCCGCGCGAAAACCTAAAAAATTAACTCGATTTTCCAGTCCTAATGCAGTTACTTTTTGGTGTAAATCCTTGACATATTCCTGTTCACCAAATAAAGCATCACCAACTAAAATTACTACCACATCTTGTGGACATTGGGAAAGAGCATCAATTAAAATATGTTGTCCCTTCCAAGGAGAAAGACGGCTGAAATGTCCAATCACAAACTTATCTTCTAATTTGAGATTTTCTCTTAAATTTCTAACTTCTAATTCATCAACTTCATAATTTTTGGCTGCAAAACCATTATAAACAACCCGAACTAGATCCGATTTTCCTCCAGCCTCTAAAAATGCCATCTTACTAGCTTGAGAATTAGCAATCACCAAAGCAGCACAACGATTAATTAAATTAACAGCAACTTGCAAATTAGTTTTACTAAAATGTTCTAAAGAAAGAATATCATGCAAATGATAAACCAAAGGACGACGAGCCAAGAAACTAGCTATCGCCCCCACAACTAAAGCCTTTTGAGTATTAGCATAAATTAAATCATATTTCCTTGCCCGTTGCACAACCTGATTAATTAAAGGAATTATTTGCCCTAAACTACCTAATGCTTGAAAAAAACCACTTTGTTTACCAACTTTAATGGCTTGAGTTGTCAAAACCTCCACAGGAACTTGATTTTCTGCAAGTAACTTTCTAAAATCACCATCTGCGAATAAACCAACCAGAGCATTTTTCCCATAAGGTTTAGCAATATCAACTAAACACAACTCAGCACCACCGGGTTTACCACTTTGGTCTAAAAATAGAATTTTCATACAATTTTTATCATCAATTTAAGCTAAAATAACTTGCCGAACTTGTTGGGCAATATTCGTCCAATCATAATTTTTAATCGTGTAATGACGACATTCTTCCCTAGCAGGTAAAGGCAGTTTTCCTAACATAACTTGTGCTAATTTATCAGCAATACTTTCCACAGTAATCGCCTCAGTAATTAAATCTGGAGAGAATTTCTCTAAGATTTCTGGCATTCCCCCCACAGGAGTACATAAAACAGGAGTACCACAGGCTAAAGACTCGACAATAGCTAATCCAAACCCTTCAAAAGATTGACTCGGCATCACCGTTAAATCCGCCGCTTGATAAGCCACAGGTAAATGATTTTCTGGTAAAAAACCTAAAAATTGTACATTGTTTTCCAAGCCTAACTCTCTAGCTTGTTGTTGCAGTAAAGCTTGAATATGTCCCCGACCAGCGATCGCTAACCAAACATCAGGAATGCCAGATTTAATCATAGCTATAGCTTGCAATAACTTATCAATTCCCATGCGATGAACTAAGCGCCGGGAAGTAAATAATATTGGACGATTAGTTGGCCATGCTAGTTTGATTCTAGCCTCCTGACGTGAGAGATTATGCTGAAAATGATTAATATCAACTCCACCGGGAATAATATGAATTTTATCCCAGGGAATTTGGTATTTTTGATGGAGAATCTGACCAAAAGCTTTACTAAGAACAATAAAGCGATCGCACCGATTATAAGTGCTTTGTTCTATTATTTGTTCCTTTAACCAAACACTAAATTTCTGATTAACTACTTCCTCCTGACTTTCCGAAGCCCAAGGTCCATGAAAATTAAAAGTAATCGGTACTCCCTTCGGTAAAATATCTAAAATTGGAAAACTATATAATGCAAAATGAAGATTAATTGCATCAGGTTTACCTAATCTTGTTTTCTTAAAATTATTACGAATTGACCATAACCGAGAACTAATCTTACTATCTGGACAAGCTAAATTAGTCAATTTAATCTGTGTGTTTTTAGCATCTACAGGTAAACCCACTCCACATAATTCTACTTGGTCTTGAGATGCTGCTAATTGATGAGTTAGTTCATAAATATACCGTTCCAATCCGCCAGGATTATTAGGAAACCAACCCGTACCTAAAGTTAGAATAGATGCCGACGCTGAACTTAATTTCATATCTTTACCCTTCACGTAATTATCTCCCTTTAAATAGATAAATTGCAATTAGTGATTTTGATTTACGCTTTTATTTATGTAGCCAATGCCAAGATAATTTATTTTCAGCATGATCCTTTAATACGACTCTGAGAATCAAAACCAGTTTAAATATAAAAATTATTCCATTTCTACAAATAAAATACATCAAAAAAATATATTTGCATAACAAATTATAGATAGCTATAAAAATATTACCCGAGAAATTATTTAGGCACAGCAGTATCAATTCAGTGAGATATAAGTAGGTAGGCAAAAATAAATAGAACTATGTTAAGTAAGTTAACAGATTTTGAAATTGGCTCGTAGTTAGGGCTTTAGCCCTACTTTCAGGTCTAAAGACCTTACTACAAACCTTTAATTATTTACGTTACTCTACTTA
>NZ_JAQMSE010000177.1:0-60739 GCF_028330045.1 Aphanizomenon sp. CS-733/32 | reverse complement strand
TATTAGTTCCCACTGTTCTTTAGTTAGGTTGCTGGAGTATACTTTACTCATTGCTCTCTGCGGTTCTGTATTTTTAGTACTTACAGATTATACCCTGAGAGCTTTTTTTACTCAACTTCTAACTTTTCAAACACCCTCTAAAACCTATAAATTAAAATTATGACCCTCGCACAAGAAACACGCTACTATTCACCCCAAGAATACCTAGAATTAGAGGTAAACTCAGAAATACGTCACGAATATATCAACGGATTAATTATACATAAAACAGGCGGAACACCCAATCACAACCAACTTGCACTTAATTTCAGTGGTACACTCAATTATCTTCTTAAACGTCAACCTTATCAAGTCTTTGTAACAGATCAACGTCTTTGGATTCCTACAAGAAAAATTCATACCTATCCTGATATTATGGTTGTGAAAACTCCCTTAGAATATGAACAAGGAAGAAAGGACACCTTAGTAAATCCTGTGATGATTGCAGAAGTATTATCAAAATCTACCAAAAGTCATGATAGAGATGAAAAATTCGCAGCGTATCGGACAATTCCCAGCTTAAAAGAATATATTTTAATTGATCAATACACAATGCACATTGAACAATATTTTAAAACTGATAATAATAAATGGATATTTTCTGAATTTACAGATGGAGATGTTAGCTTCAACCTATCTTCTATTCCTGGCCAAATCTTGTTAGCAGATATTTATGATAAAGTAGATTTGAACACCGAAGAATAAAAACTCAATCTTGCTCTCTGCGCCTCTGCGCCTCTGCGTGAGATAATAATTCTAAATACCAAAGGAGTCAATAAAAATGAGTCGCATTAATCCTTACACATTACAAATGCAAATTACCCAAATGTTTACTCAAGGACAATCATTTTTTGCCTTGACAAAAGTTCAAGATTGGTTAAAAGAGCATAATCAAAACCCCTTAGACTACGAAATTCTCTTTCATAAAAAACCTGCACCTCCCGGTTCTAAGGAAGTCATGGTAATAGAAATAGAACTTAAACGTAAAGATGGACAACCTGTAGATCCTTGGTTACAAGAACAGGCTAATTTACACGCTTAATTTAGATATTGCATCTTGATTACCTTGTAAACCTCCAGTATGGATTAATAGCAAAGATTCTGATTTAAAAAACCCTTTTGCAATTAAATCCATCACTCCATAAAACATTTTTCCCGTGTATATATAATCTAAAGGGATATCATGTTGTTGTTGGAGATCTTGACAAAATAGCTTTAATTTATTTGTCACCTTAGCGTAACCACCAAAATGATAATCAGATACAAGTTGCCAAGGTGCGGGAGAATTAACAGGTGTGGGTAAACCAGAAGCTAGATAATTTGTTAATAAGTTATTGATATCTTCCTTGAGAAAATCACCACCTTTCAAAACCGGAAAACCAATTACTCTTTGTTCTTGGCTTAATGATAGTGTCATTCCTGCTAATGTTGTTCCTGTACCGCAAGCTAAACAGATAGTATCAAATCCTCTCACTGTTTGTAATATCTCTATACAGCCACGCATACCATTTAAGTTACCACCTCCTTCAGGAATCGTAAATACTTCTCCAAATCGCTGTTTTAACTGATTTTGTAATTCTTCGGTATGACGTTTTTTATATGTTTGACGATCAATATATACTAATTCCATTCCCTGTGCTACTGCAAATTCTAAAGTAGGATTGAGAGGGATATTTTCTTCTCCACGAATTAAGCCAATAGTCCGAAAACCAAATATATTTCCTGCGGCTGCGGTAGCATAAATATGATTAGAATAAGCACCACCAAAAGTCAGAATTGTTGAAAAATTTTTCTCTTTAGCTTCCACTAGATTATACTTTAGCTTGAACCATTTATTACCGTTAACATGAGGGTGCATTATATCCAGTCGTAAGACATATAATCTAGTATCTGCAATAGCACAGATTTCACTATGAACTTGTTGAATAAGTGGCGGAAAAAAAATTGATGACATTTCCCAAAAAAGTTAAGCTTTATCCAAATAGTATAAAATACTAAGGTTACAAGAAATATCCACCAATTATGGCTAGACTTTTTGATTTAATCACCGAAGAACTGCAAAAGGTCACTTTCTGTTTTTTGAGATTATTTATATGTCTGAATCAGGATACTCAGGATTGAATATGGAAATATTTACTAACTTTCTGTTTTTTGAGATTATTTTATGGATAACAATCCTGTAAATCTTTAAATCCTGTAAATCCTGATTCAGACATTTTGTCAATCCTGATTCTGACTTAAAGTGATGGCTGGTGTTGAATCCACGGGTTAGCGGCTTCTAATTCGGCTGCTAGACTAATAAGGGTAGATTCAGCAGCAGGTTTACCAATTAATTGCACACTCAGGGGTAAACCATTGCTATCAAAACCGACGGGAAGGGCGATCGCAGGTAATCCGGTAGCATTTGCGACAGGGCAAGGCGCAACCCAGTGGACGATTTTGGCGAATGTCTCTTCGGGACTCAAATCTGCCCATTCACCGACACGAATGGGAGAATGTAAATAAACTGGTAATATCAACACATCCACCGTATCAAAAAAGGCGATAATTTGCCGAGAGACAATTTGCATTTGGGAAAGTGCTTGCAGATATTCCGCCACAGAACCGGTTTTGGCGAATAACCATTGGTTTAAAGGTTGCAAAGCTGGTGACGGGATTCCCGCTGCTGCAATTCCCGCTTGCCAAACTACTTTAAATGGTTCAATTAAACCGCTAAAATCTGGGTATTTTTCCTCAACTTGATGTCCAAATTGTGCCAATAATTCGACGGTTTTTAATACTCCTTGTTGACAGTTAGCATCAGCTTCTCCAAAGGGGAGAATATTGGTACTAAAGGCGATTTTTAAAGGATCTAATTTAACTTGAGTTGCAGACAGAAATGATGGTTGGGGATCTGGTAGCCAATAAGGATCACCAGTAACATAGCCAGAGATTACATCTAACATAGCGGCTGCATCCGCCACCGTGCGGGCAAGGGGACCATCAACAGCGATGCCCCCCAAGCGATCGCCTACAGGGGCTTTAGAGACCCTTCCCCTGGCTGGTTTAATGCCCACAACACCACAACAAGCCGCCGGACCACGCACTGAACCACCACCATCTGAACCTTGAGCGATCGCACTTAATCCTGCTGCTACCGATGCCGCTGCACCACCACTAGAACCACCCGGAGTATATGCCAAATTCCAAGGGTTTCTGGCTGGGGGAAATCCCGTAGGTTCGCTGTAAGGATAAGAACCTAATTCAGAAGTGGCGGTTTTACCCAGAATAATAAATCCCGCTTGTTTAATTTTCGTCACCACGCCATCATCATGATTAGCGATATTATTTAACAGCGCTGGATTTCCATAAGTACAAGTAACACCTGCAACTGAACTTAAGTCTTTAATAGAAATTGGCACACCAAAAAACGGCGGTAATTCTGAAGTTGTAGTTAGTAATTCCGTTTTATGTTTAGCATCAGCGATCGCTAAATCTGCCGTAACTGTAAAATAACTCCCCAATTGGGGATTTAAGCGTTCAATTCTTTCCAAATATACTTCCACCAACTCCAGCGGCGACACCTCCCGTAGACGGATTAATTGTGCTAACTCTAAAGCCGGAGTAAAAGCTAAATCATTGTTATTCATTTTAACTTGTTGCAAAAAAGGGAACAGGTAATGGGTAATAAACACTCATTTTCACCAGTTTAGAGCTTTAGTCAAAAAAAAGATGCTGAGTCTGAAAAAAACAGTGCCATTATTTCCATCTTTTCAAAAACATGAGTTTTTTCTGTTCCCTCTGAATTTAGCAGGATTTTTGAAGCTTTTGTTGCATCAACTTCATAGCAATAGGTGAAGGTTGAAAATGCCTATTTTCCCAACGGTTAACTGTTTGGCTTTGATGTATGGGCGATCGCTCAATTATTGGTTAAATTGTATCTTCTAAGTATTGCAATCCCCATTGATACAAAGAGCGCATTAATAGATTGTTGAGATTGGGGGGAGCGCTAACTTCCTTGAGTAGTCCCATCATCAGCTTTTTAATGATTTCTGGTGTTGTTGGTATCTTAACTCCGTCAAATCCATTATTAGCCCAAAGATAGCCAATTTTCGTTGAAGTTATAGATTCGCCATCATGAATAATTGTGTTGCGCTTTTTCCTAATATCGGCCATTAATTTTGACCATTTATTATCTTCTTTGAATTTTTTGTAAATACACCAACCTTGCATTAATTGTTGTAGGGTAGCTTCATCTTGATGATTAACTATCCAACCTTTGACATACCATTTTTGATTGATAGATTGCAGATATAATAATTGTTCTAAAATCTGGACGAATTGAATAAATGCTGTGGTGTAGTTTTCCCGATTTAATGCTAATTCTAATATCAGGGTAGACTCCCATAAATTAGTAATTTTGTCATCTTGCAGCTTTTGCAGTTGGGTTTTCCAATTTTCAACTTGTTCTGCATTGACTAACTTAGATACATCCTTAGAACTCACCCAATCTTTGAGTTTTTGGTAAAAATCTTTATTAGATTCCCAATTACTATATTGTGCTAAAAACCCTGCTAATTTATATAATACTGGATGACGATGTTGATGGACTTTCAGCCAAATTTGTGCTTCTGAAAAATCTCCCCGTTCCCAAGCAGACTGAATTTTTACTTTTTCTAGCGACCAAAAATATTCAGCCATAGAAATTAAACTGAAAGTTTGGGAATGATTAGCAGTAACTAAACCATTTTCTAAAGTAGTAAAAAATTCCTTTGGTTCATCAGGACTAGCATTAAATACTTGATACTGACGTACTAAAGCAGCAGCACAAATTTCTACATTAGAAGCAATTACAGGGGTACATCCTTTAGTTTGAATCCAGAGAACAAACTCTTGATTTTCGTTAGCATTGATAGCTTCTTTTAAAACCAGTTGTTCTAATTCTTCACGAATTTCATCACTATTACCAGCATTAATTTTTGGGGCGTGAACATCAACTCTAATATCAGGAAATAAACTTTTAATTTTTCCTTTTATTAATTCTGCTAACCATAAAGTATCTAATCGGCGAAAATTCCAGGTAATACTTTCCGGCTGGTCTGTTCCCCATAGGATAATATGTTTTAAGCCTTGTTTTACTCCTCCTGCAATGACAGTTTTATCTAACAATAATTCCACATTACTAAAATCACCACCTAACCATTCTTGACAGTAATCATAATATCTTTTACCTAAATCTCGACCACTCCAAGGATAGGTTTTACCATCTTCGTCTTGATGTTTACCCCGTTCTATTCCTAGTTCTTGATAGAGTTCGTTGATATGTGAAGGATAACTAATATTACCATCTGCACCAAAGGAACGGATAATACCATCTTGACAACGCCAGCCTATTTGTCGAGTTCCTACGGTAATGATCAGGGTGCTAACTTGATTTGTGTTATTTGTTGTTGTCATAATTAATAATTTCTTGTTTTTGTATTGCTTCTAAAACTTGTTTGTGAATTTGACAAAATAAACTGGCTTCCGATAGGGTATTAAAAGATTTTTCAGTGACTAAATTAATACAGTTTAAAATCCTTTTTTGCCATTGTTCGGAAGTTTTGATATCTGGGTTATTGATATCTTTAGACCACGCTTTGAAAACATCTTGTTTTGCTAAACCACCTAAACGATGAGAAAAATAATTTCTTGCATATTTAGCTGATTTCCAAAATGCTTTAAAATCAATACTATTTTTGGTTTCAGGAATAGCTTCATTTAATAAATCTTTTAATAACCATCCATCAACTTTAGCTGTATTTTCTGATCCGGTAAAATATCTTTCTAAAGATGAATACTTTTTCGTAATCAAAATATTAACTAATGGCCATCCTTGTTTCTCTTCTTGAAAATGATCTGGAAAAGAATCAGCAGCCCACCAATATAATAAACCTTCAATCGCCCGATAGCTATGTAACATTGCTTCTGTAGTATTCATTTGCTCAAGACGAATTACACCTAAATAAGCCTGTTCATAAGCCATCCATAATCTGCCTTCCACACTAGATATTTGTGTAGAACTTTTAGCAAGAGATAAGAATTTTTCAAATTGTCCTTGATTCCATAATTTACCAGCTTTTAATAAATTTGGTATTGCTCCAAATTTTGAACCTGACTGCTGAAAATATGGTTGTAGTAAATCATAAGCTTCTGTATAGTCATAGCTTTCTAATAATTTTAAAGCCTGTTTTTGGGTTCTATCCCAAAGATAGTTAGTACCTAAAAATGGACCTTTATAATCGGAGGGAATACCTTGACGATTAGCGGATGTATTTTGTTGAACTTCAAAAAATAAAATACGATCGCCATAGAAACTAAGCCCTGAAACTCTTGCCGCTTCTGATGTTTGACCTACTCCTCCCTTCACACATACCCAAATGGGTTGATGAGGTTGAATATGAATTTCATTTCTCCATGTTTTTCTCCACCAGTTAAACATCTGTTCAAAATCAGAGGGGTTAGTACCATCTTGTCCAACATAAAGAATAGAGGTATTATCATTGTTCAGATTTTGGAATTTACGAATAATCCACTTTTTGATGATCTCTGTTGTATATAATGTATCTTTTTCTCTCTGTTTTACTTCTGGTTTTTGATCAGTAGCAATTAAATATACTTTCTCAATTTCTGATGCGTTTTTGTTAAAAATATTTCCTGTAATTGCTGGTTCTAAACGGTCTATGTATGTATCAATATTATCTAATAGGTATTTAGTTAAATCTCTAAAAGAAATATTATGTAATCCTAAGTCAGAAATAACTTCTGCTTGTTCACCAATAATTTCCCCACTTTGCATTCTATCATCACCAATATTGAACCATTCACCGGAGGCGATTTGGAACATTAAATCTCTAGTACCGATTGTGGCAATTAAAACTGATTTCATAACTCTTGTTTAGGTAACTATTTTTTTTTGATGGGAGAAGATATACCAGATTTATTTGGTGGTATTTCTGGAAATACTAAAATTGCACCTTGGTTTTTTAACTCCTTAGCAAACTCTTTTCTATCTGGGTAATCACTGCCAAAAATTGTAATAACTTGATAAGGTAAGCTATCAGTGAATATTGACTTAATCCATACAAATGAAGGAGTCCCTAATTTGCCACCAACATTAGGATTTCCCTGTCCTTGTCCCTGACCTTTAAATCGGGTATCACTGTAAAGTAATTCTAATCCTGCACCACGCACTTTACTAGAACTTCCATCTGTTTGCCAATTAACTTTTTCAGGATGAATTTGTGATGGTGATTTTAATAGCCAAATTTGTGCATTTTTATCTAATACATCTTGTTGTTTAGCTCCAGGTCTACCAGGACTAACAGCATAAGAACCTATCGGTGTTTTTATTGCTTGAAATACCTGTTTAAGTTCTGTGAAGAATTTACGCCATTGCTCACCATCATAATCAAGAGGTAAATCTTTTCCTACTATTTCCCAGTGACAACCACGCATACGACGATCAAGTAAATGCAAAGGACGACGAGAACCACGTCCTACACCGCCTAATTGTACTGCTAAAAATAATAATTTCTCTGCTAAATTTAGATACTTGATTTCGGTAGCTTCTAAATAGATTTTACCAGCATAAAAACAAGGATCTTTTTTATCAGATGAATTAACTTTAGTGCTAAGAGAAATTTTACCTTGCTTCCCTAAATTACCAAATATTTCTTCTTCCAATTTTTGACAATTTGGTACATCATATAATCCCAATGCTACAGCACGAAACCAATAGCGGAGTATTCCTCGAACAGCAGAGGGTCTAAATTCTGGAATTTGAGGATTACTCCCATACATTCCTTGAGTCCACAATTCAAAGTCATAACTTTTTCGAGTATTGGTGATAGGAATTGTACCCAAAGCCTTACCATAACCACTACTAACGCGAGAACCTATGCCACTATTAAGAGCATTTTCTAGCCATGATTTAACGGTTTTAAGATCATCCTGGCAATCAGAATTTTGTCTGCTAGTAGGACGTAATCCTATTAAAAATTGAGGTTGTTCTAAACTTAAAAGAGGATGTGGCTCTGGTCCATACATCATGACTTTATTATCTTTCCATTTCCATTGAGGTGTTGCTACATCTATACTCAGACAATGTTTAGTAGGGAAAGCATCTAGAAATTCAATTTTGGCAGCTTTAGCGTTTCTACCATTGAGCATTCCTAATAGTTCTTGTACTCGCGCTGGTGTGTCATTTTCTCTTGCCCAAGCTCTTGCTGCTCCTTTTAATGTAGAAGCGGGAATATAGGGAATACCAAATATAGGATGTAATACTGGTAATAGTAATTCTCTAAAACCACGAGTTCCCCCAATACGCATTCGCCAGTTAAACGAGACTGAAACTGTATTTTCTTTACCGTTGGCTAGTTGTAAAGTCCGTTGATAAAGTTTGGTGTAAATTTGATTGCAACCTTGTTCTGCGGCTACTGTTTCTCTGAGAATTGACATCCTTTGACTAGCATCAGTTTCTGGAAGATTAGGTTCAACCCAATACAGAGCTTGTAAGGGATTATGATTTTTAGGAGCGCGTAAAACTGATGTAGAATTAGCTCTGGAAACAGGAGTATTTTTCACGATTGTAGAAGTCGTAGAACCAGAATTAAAGTTAATGCGATCGCACAATAATCTATATTGTTCTCTGAGTTTTTTCTTAATGGCTTCTGTTTGTCCTTGGGCGGCTTTACGAGAATTTTCATCAGGAAAATAAATGGTTAATTCTGGTTTATTATAACCACCATATTGAGAAGATTCTAAGATTTTTCCTAATTTGGATTTGCTCTTAACTTCTGTTTGGACAAAATCCCGCCATATATCTGCTTCTGATTTTTGATTTTTCATTCTTGTTCTGCCTCCCCAAGAATAGGTACTGCCCAAAATGACCACTCTTTTGCTAATTCAATTGCTAAACGATTTAAACCAGTATATTTCTCTAATTCCAGATTAATTAAACTGCTGGCATCATCATAAGCAAAAGGCACTTTACTTAATTTTTGTAAATTTCTGAGAAATTCTTGATATACTTGACCTTTGTAACTACTTTTATACTTTAAACCATCTCCTGATAGACGATGTAATCCCCATGTAGAGATGTATGCGGGTATTCCTTGAACAGTACCACTTGCTTTTTGATGGTTAGCAGTTTCAACATTTTCTTTAACTTTAATTAACCCATTATAAGCATGACGACTAAACTCTCTAGTGTCTAATTTCTGCATGAACTATTCCCCCTTTTTATTAACTGCTTTATTAACTGCAATAGTTTGATTCTCAGTCCAACCTCTACCTAATCCCTCTAGCCCACCAAATTGAAGCCTATCATTCAAAATCTTGATCAGAAATTCTCTAACCTTATCAGTTTTGTTAGCTTCTTTTTCTGGTTTCATACCCCAAGGGAAAAACATAATAGTTTCCGATGGTATTGCTTCTTCTGAACGAAAAGAACCACCAGCAACAATCTTTTCATTTTCATCTAATGCAATACGCACTTCTCGCTGTAATCCAATTTCTACTAATGCTCCACAATCTTCATTAGAAAGAATGACTAATTTATTTTTTAAGTCTAAAATACCATTACCATCAGGAATATCTTTGAATACATCCCAGTCATTACTGATATTGATCGCCTTAATGTTATCTTCATTAAGAATAGCACCTTGTAAATAAATTTGTTTACCTGATGCTGAAGTTATAGCCTTTTTACCATCAGTTAATAAATCTAACTGCCATTGTTTAATCAACTGATTTAATTTATCATTTCCTAACCAACGACCCCATCTACTTAACCATAATGGGCAAGTAATCCACAGAAATTGATGGCTAAATGAACCAACAGGAAAGAATAATAAAGTAGCATCTGCAAACCATACTTCTCCTTCTGTGGGTTGTTGTCCATCTTTAATCCGTTCTCCAAAAAAAGATCCAGCTTCGGACTTTATTTCAGCTATAGATTCTAATGATGAACGTAATTTACCCCGCAAAGAAGATGAAGGAATATAAGGTAATTCAGTTTGTGCCTCACGGGCAATTCCTAACAAATTACCAGCTTGGGTACTAGCACCTGTATGTAATGGTGTTAAAAGATAGCTATAGGTTAGATAATTCATATTCTCCTAATTTCCTTGATATTTAATCCACAACATTTCCGAATAACCCAATTGTCGCCAATTGTTTACACGATTTTTTTGCTCATTTGCTAAACTTTCATTATCCTGAAACAATCCTTGAGGCTTATTCAAATAGTACAATGTCCCTGGTGGTGCAGCAAAAACCTGGGGTGCAGGAATGCTTTTTGTATTGTCTTCTTTCCCCCTAATTCTACAACTAATTGGTACTGCTTTATCTGTGGACATACTCACAAAATTACCGTCTTTGAGTTTCCATTCCCAGGGATAAGGACGACATAAATTAACTTTTCCTCTCTGCTTATCTTCATGTGGTCTTTCAAAAACTCCAGGAGTAACTAAATAAGCTATTGATTTGGTATCATCTTTAGTATCAGCTTGTTTAGTATTAGCTTGAAAATTACCATCTGAAATAGTTTTTAATTCTTGCCATTGTTCCCCCAATTCAGGACAAGATTCTACTATGACTCTGTGTCCTTCTCCTCCTAATCTGATTGTCGCAGGTGTTGTAATTTCGTGATTAATGCCTATGGCAAAACTCCAATTTTGATGTAAACGAATGGCCTTTTCTACAAAGTAACCATCGGCATCTTTAACTTGTTTTGTTCCCGGTTCAATGCTATTATGAGAACGGGTTTCTTCTTCCCAAGGTTTATCCTCATGACTGTCTTTAATTATGTTCCAATCATTTTTATCTATTTTCCCCGTTTTTAAATATTTCTTAACAACAGAGGATGGTAAATATTGTCTGAATTTTGTTTCTACTCCATTGCCTTTAACCAAATCATCATCATCATCATCTTTACTATTATGAGGTTTAACTAATGGACAAGGTTGAGTTTTATCCCATAAAGCATTATGTATATGAGATTTGGTTTCCCAAGTTAAAGGGACAAGGGGTACAGATTTCACAAAACCTAAAGGACGGGGAAGATATAGGGTATTTTCTGTGTTTTGATAACAAAGGAATGGACCGACAATTTTAAAGTCTTTCCTTTCCCCCAATATTCCCCTAAATGCACCAGCTATAGTATGACCATTAGGAGGAAATATACTACCAGCCCATGCCCTTTCTTGTGGTGAAAATGGTTTAGCATCTCTTAACATTAATATGTCTAATGGTGTGAGTTTGTACCAATACATTAATTCTCACCTCTTACTTTTATATCACGGTTACGTTTGACAAATGCCGCTAGTTTTAACCAACTTTGAATTTCATTATCTAGTTGTTTGGTTTCGGTAGTAATAAACAACGCTGTGAAAAAGTCCGCTAACTGTTTTTGAAACAAGGTGGAATTTTTATCATTTTGGAATTGATCTCGGCGATCGCAAAATGCCTTTGTCCAAGGTACAATAGCTTCTAAACTCGGTGCGGGGTGTTGACTCCATAAACTCGCAGCTTGTTCAAATATCGCACTTTCTAAATCATTTGTGATTAATTGCTGCCATTCAGAAAAAACATCGAATTTAGCAGTGGATTTTAAGGTATTTCCGTTTCCGTAGAGTACCCGCACTTGTACAGCGTCTTTGGCTTTTTTTTCACCATTGTTATCAATATAAACATGATCTTTGGCTTTTTTTTCCGCTTCCCACAGGCTTTCTAAAGCTATTGCTAAGGGTACAGAATGATGGGCAATTATGATACCAAAACTAATTGTAGCCTCACTTCCCATTGTAAATAATGGACGGTCAACTAAACCAACTTTTTCACCATCATCTTTTAAATATTTCCAATAATCACCATCATTACTAAACTCTTTTTCTTCATGGGGGTCTTTTGCACCTTTAAAACATTGACGGATATCCCATAACCATTTATCCCATTCCCAGAGATTGGTATAAGCTAAAACATCATCACCACCACCATAAATTAATCTACCTGCATAACGGCTTTGTGTCAAATAAGGAACTAATTGATTAGAAAAATCTAATAACGCGCGACTTAATGCACTGTGGGTACTAGGTCCCATGCGTTTTTGAATGGCTAAAAACTCTGGAAAACTCTCTAAATTAACTGATAATTCTGATGGTATATAATCACCGTAATTTTTGAGTTTTATTCCCTTTAACCATTCACTCATACTATCACCATCACCTGCTGCTAATACATACCAATCTGATGGATTATTCTTAGGATAGTGTTCGGTAATTATCTTTTGAATGTCTTCACGATAATCACGTTTTTTCGCAATGATTTGTTTTCTAATTACCTCCTTATTTTCTTCCTTAGCTTTCTCCAATTGTATTTGTAATATGTTTAATTCTGGAGTTTGTAAATCCTCCACTAACCAGCCAGCATTTAACAAGCGACAATGATATTTTTGAGACTCTGAACTATCTATCCAAGGAATACCCCATTTTTTGTACATTTGGTCAATTATTGTTTTGGTACTGGGAAATGCCTTGATTATTGCTTCACAAGCATGATCAAAATTTTCTTGTTGTTTTGTTTGATTAACTTTCAAATATCCAGCAACTCCAGAAGTTAAATCTGGATAAGATGCTGCAATATCTTCTTTTTTTATGCCTAATAAACCAGGTAGAATTTCATGCAAACAACGTTTGACAACTTCCGTAGCGTTTAATTGTTCTGTACCATCAAAAAAACCTGCATCATGTTTTTCCCATGATTCCTTTTTTTCCCATGATTCCTTAGTATCACCTTCTGTTATCCAGTCTTTTCCATCTTTACCAGGACTGACAACTGGACCAATACCAGAAATAGTAGAACGGGGTCCAAAGGCTGTGGGAAGTTCCCAATTTCTAGCATTTTTAACTGCTGCTAAACTAGCGCGGGTTGCGTCGAAAATATAACCCCACCATGAACCAACGTTAACGCTAAATTTTCTATGTTGTTCTTCTAACCGTTTATCATAAGCGTCCCGTAAAAATTTTAATTCTTGTGATTGAAATAACTTTTGCTTTTCACTGACATTATAGGCTTGATTTTGTTGATTTAGCCAATTTTGTAATTGATCATTAACGTTTTCAGGAATAGCAGCAGTTTTGAATTGTTTACCTTTACCTATGGGTAATGCTGTCCAGTAAACTTGCCATTGGGATTTTAACCAACCTTGCCAACTATTATGATCTGGTTTTAATTCTCTCATCCAATGACGTTTATCATGCAATTCTTTGAATACTAAATCCCCAATTATTAACCATTCTTCTAACAGCGTTTGTTGTGCTGTTTGCATGGCCGCTTGTACTTTGTCTTTAGGTAAAATTAATGATATAACATTAGGAAATCCGGCGGTTAATAATGATTTTGATGATGGTTGTTTTACCCATTCGGAAAAATCAAAATCAATTTTTTCCTCTTTTTTCAACCTTTCAATTTCTTGCAATAACCAATGATCTATTAATGGTTGTTGATAAAGACTAGGATAAAGTAAGGTGTCTGGTCCATATTGATTGGCTAGTTTCCAACAAACTTTAGCTGATAAATAATGTAATAACCAAGAACCTGCCCAAAAATCCCGCATTTTGCGACTAGATTTAATTAATTCCTGTACTGGACTAAAACTAAATACTGCTAAATAAGGATGAGATAAGTCATCATTTCCTTGCCAACGTTGTATTTGTGCTGCTGTTAAATCATATCCTGCTAATGCACCGGCTAATGCTGATGTCATACTCAAATGACTCCAAATAGAAGCATCGGGTAAACGAGTTTCTGCCGGCATTAACATTAATGAATTATCTTTATCAAATAAATCACAGGTTGCTTGGGGTAAACAACGCCATAACCACCAAAATAAATGTTTGATGTTTTTAATATCGGTTCTTAAATGATTGTCTATTTCTGCTAATAGTTCTCCTTCTTTTTTTTGTAAATATTCTTGTCGTTTAGATTCTATAAGTTCTGTATGGAGTTTGATTTTAAATTCCTGTCTTGCACCTGATAATAAATGTGTAATCTCTAACCCCTTTTCACGATTTTTACCTGGGGCATAATTTATACTAGCTGTGACGCTACCTATAGCTGACCTATCACTAGCTGAAGCTATATAATCCGCTAAGAGGATATTTTCTAATACTTTACCACTTGATTGATCAGGGGTTTTACCTGTCTCAACCCAAGGCTTCATTACTTCTAGTTGTTTATAGAAGCTATTTTTACCCCGTCCGCTATTGTCATGTAATGCCTTTAATACAGGGTCATGTAGTAACCCCCAAATCTTAGCCCGCCAATATTCTGCCGTCATTGGTAGATCCCCTGTGTAGCTTATAGATGAATTATAAGAGCGCGATTCAGTGTTTGTCTAGAAATCTAAAATATCTCAAGATTTTTGTAAGGTTTTCTCTAACTGTTACTCTGTAAGCTTTTCCTCATTTTGAGAGTTTTATTACAAATATTTTCTTGTCTTTGACATGGGTTCTTGTTTATGCAGCTATCAAGTTACAGCGTTTCCCTTACCAAACATTGATAGTTAAAATTTACTGATTCTCAAAATATCAGTAAATATTTTATTATGTATTTATATATACTGCCGATGATCGCCTCCCTCCCCTGTTTCTATTCGATTAATATCCCCAGCGAGTGGGAATCTCGACTTTGTTCCTTCTTTCAACTACTACCAATAATTGTTTCCATTCAATTAATATCCCCAGCGAGTGGGAATAATCAAAAAAGCCCGCGCCAAATCAGGAATGACGTTGAGTTTCCATTCAATTAATATCCCCAGCGAGTGGGAATTTAGGAGTCACGATGAACGAATTAATCGCAGCTTAGTTTCCATTCAATTAATATCCCCAGCGAGTGGGAATAGTGCATCATCTTCAGTTAACTAAAGGAATTCTAATGTTTCCATTCAATTAATATCCCCAGCGAGTGGGAATTGTCACATCTTGTAGTCCAGTTGTAGTTGATTTATCCGAGTTTCCATTCAATTAATATCCCCAGCGAGTGGGAATGTATGTCAAAATCCTTCCTGATTTTGAGTTAAAAGTTAATAAGTTTCCATTCAATTAATATCCCCAGCGAGTGGGAATGACTGTGCTTGATCGCAGTAAGACGGGTACAGACTCTCGTTTCCATTCAATTAATATCCCCAGCGAGTGGGAATTAAGATTTGAAGAAGATAGGGCTTTAGGGATGGATGTTTCCATTCAATTAATATCCCCAGCGAGTGGGAATAACCCTGAGATTGCCCAAAAGTTGGCCACTGATTTAGCGGTTTCCATTCAATTAATATCCCCAGCGAGTGGGAATTGAAGAGGCTGTTACTTGGTTGAGAACTAGAGGAGTTTCCATTCAATTAATATCCCCAGCGAGTGGGAATTTAGATTACTGTTTAAAAAAGTTAGATAAATGGGGTGCTATATAGTTTCCATTCAATTAATATCCCCAGCGAGTGGGAATAGCATTAACTCTTACTCATGATGGTAGAATCATTAGTTTCCATTCAATTAATATCCCCAGCGAGTGGGAATAAAAATTCAACCCTCAAGGCAAAGATATTAGAATGTTACACTGTTTCCATTCAATTAATATCCCCAGCGAGTGGGAATTTAATTAGTTTTTTTGCGATCGCTTTGGTTACAGTATGTTTCCATTCAATTAATATCCCCAGCGAGTGGGAATAAGAATGGACAACTTGCGGTGATTGGGTATGCGATTAGTTTCCATTCAATTAATATCCCCAGCGAGTGGGAATCCTTGAGCGTGTCTTCGGCGTCCCGGTCATCAATCTTTACGGCTGTTTCCATTCAATTAATATCCCCAGCGAGTGGGAATCCCTTCATTTTAACCCCTTACTGTGCAAAGAGTCTAGACCCACTTTCCGAAGGTCAGCAAAAAGCACCGCCAACCAGCCCACAAAACGACCATTAAAAACCGCGTAACCCTTACCCAATAAGCAACCGAAGTTCACAACCATAAAATCAACACTTCAGCGATTTTCCCTAAACCACGGCTAACGCCACACTACGCTGTTGGAAACAAACTAAATAATAATTGAACTAGGTGGTTCAATCACAGGTATTCCCACACCCCAAGTTTCCACCTGAGATAGAGTATGTCGAGACAAAGGATAAAACCTGACATTATCTTCTTCTAACTTCAGCTTTTTCCTCAACTGACGACGTAAATCCTGGTATTTTTCTGTACCCAACTGGCATTCAAACACAGAATACTGTACACGCTGTCCATAACCTTCCAATAAATCAGCTACTTTTTTGCGCCGTTTATTACAGGGAATATCATAAGCGATCACATACAAAAACATAACATAAGTAAGTGAACACAATAAAACCAAACTGTGTAAATAAACGTAAAATCGCTGAAAACTTCTTGACTCTTAACTCTTGCCTTTTGCCTTGCTATAACGACAATTTTCAACGCCAACCTACTTAATTTTAGTCAATTCGATAGGGTTGATAATGATGACTAGGATTATAAACAAACTGTTTAAAAGCCCTCACCTGTTTAGTTAATAAATCCCATTTTGGTTGTTTAATTTCCTCATCAGTTTGTATTTCTTCAGACATCCTTTGTAAAAACGCCCGAAGAAATTTCTTCCTTCCCGCATCATTCAAATAACAGCCACCATTTTTAAACTCAAAATCAGCTTCAGCATTAATAATTTTGCGATTAATTAACCACATCACCAAAGAATCTATAAGTGGGGCGCGAAACTCCTCAATTAAATCAGAAGCCAAGGCGGCATGACCATCATGAGCCTGATGTAAACAGGCATAATAAGGATCAAGTCCTTGAATTTCAATTAACGCCAATAAATGGTTCCAAAGCACTTGATAACCAAAACTGAGCATGGCATTGACTGGGTTTCCTGGAGGACGACGACTCCGACCGGAAAACACAAAATCAGGGTTTGTTAAACATTCACTAAAAGCCGAAAAATATTGAGCCGCCCCCGCACCTTCAAACCCCATTAATCGTTCTAAATTATCAGCCTGTGCTACTTGGTCAGCTAGATAATCTAAACTTTGTAAAACCCGTTCTAAAAGCTCCGATTCCTTTTTTTTCCTTTGTCTTCGCAACAACACCCTGCTATTTTTTAACTTACCTTTAATCATAGCTCTAGCAGTAATCAACTTTTCTACAGGAGATAATTGTTGTTGATAACGTGATAACTGCCGATATCCCCTAGAAATCGGTAAAATTCTGCCATAGCAATAACCCATGCGTGATAAGTAAGCAATGGGAATATCTCGCCATAAACAAGCACGAATAACTTGGGTTGTTAATTGGGATTTCCCAAAGATCAGAATTTGCTCTAACAAAGGTAACTGCACTTCAGCATAAATAGTTTCCCCTTGTTTAACTAGCAAAGTTTCTTTTTGTAAACACACATAGCAATTCTGCTCAGAAACATAAAGAGTTTGCATGAAATTATCAATTATTAACGCCACCAACGTTGTAAATTAGACTTCTTAGGAGAAGAATATTCACCCTTTCCAGAAGATGTTAATTCTGCATTCTGTTCCGGTTCTAACCACAAAACAACTCTATCGGCTGCACTGGCAACTATATAAGTAGCGACAGCAACTAGCATAGTATTAATAATTACTGCCGCTAAACCTAAAGGTGCAATCAACAAAATCACTAAAGTAATACCACCATTAACAGTAGATATAGAAACATTTCTGACAGTGGCAGAACGTCGGGAAATATACATAGTGCTAAAAAGACTGACTTCAAAGTAATGATATTGACTACCATAACCGCAGAATTAGCCAAAAGCTAGAAAAAGGTTATAAACTCAATTATTATAGTTATCTTCCCTAAAGCAATATTGACAATGCCTACAGCCAATTTCTATTAGCATTCTAAATATTTTCTTTTTGCACTGAGATTAATTTACTATAAATTCCTACCAGTGATTCCTTTACCATGGCTAAAAAACCTACTCATCCTTACACAGAACGTTTAGCATTTGAACGTTTATTATTGTTAATTGCTACCTTACTCAAATATCCAGGTATAGGTGGTCCTGATTTTCTGGACTCTAGTAATCATGAAAATCATGATGCAATTAGTTCTGTGAAAGTATATCTGCAAAAATTAGCAGCAGAATTAGATATAGAATTACCCGCAGAATATCCAGCAATTCCGACATTACGCAAAGATTTAGAAACCCTGAGACGCTACGCTATTCTTGATCGGCGAATGTATCGTTGGGGATATTATTTAGGTACTGGTGCGCTTTCTATTGCAGAATTAAAAGTAGCATTTAATGCTTTAGCCTCCCAAGCTCAATATCAAGGTGATGCCCAAGCTAGACGCATTCATGAAACTCTGAGTAAAAGATTACGTGGGTTAGATATGGAACTCAAGGGTGATTTTTTTTATCCTACTCGGCAACATCTTAACCGGGCTATTATTCATACTGACCCGGAAGAAATGATAACTCAGGGAGCAACCCGCGATACATTATTTCATCAATTACCATTATTAGAAACAGCTATTAGCAAGGGAGAAGCTATTGAAATTTCTCGTAGTAATGACTTTTATGGTTTTAATAGAACTGGACGGATACAGGTTTTTCCTCTACAACTAATTTACCATGATATTGCTTGGTATTTACTGTATGAATATTGTGAAAATTCCCATTTAGCAATAGGAAGATTAAATCGGTTTAATAATTATTGTAAATTACTGAAAATGCTACCACGGGGTTTAGAAAAACAAAGAGAAAGTTTAGTTACAGCATACAAACTACTAGAAAATGGCTGGGGTTTAAATTTAGGCGACCCAGAACCTCAAAAATTAGAAATAGCAGGAGATCTCAAATTTATTCAAGTAAAAGTGCGTTTTTTTCCACCAATATCAGCATTTATTTTAGAAGGGGAACGTCGTCATCCTCACCAAAAAATTACCACTGGATTCATTGATCAAACAGGGCAACATACTTATATAGAATATGCCGTAGATTTACCACCTCGGTCTTTAAATGAATTTAGTCGCTGGGTTTATCGTTATATGGACAAAGCAGAAGTATTATCTCCCCCTCAATTAGTGGAACAACACCGCCAATCTGCACAAGCTTTAATTGACCGCTATTTTCATGCAGATAGGTAAATCTCCTAAGTAGATAAACAGAAAAAACCGTAGACGCGGAGCGGCTTCTCAAAGAGTAATATGTAACGAAAAGTAAAGTTGCCTAAAACCTCTTCCGTCTTCCTGATTGTGCTAAAAATATGGTTAATTATGGATGTCACCATTAAAACCCTGCTCGTTTAAAAATTTATGGTTAATTCTAGTCTTGTTGCCACACTCTATGTTAATCCTGTGACAGGAAACAATGCTAATACTGGTTCTCGTTCTGATCCCCTCAAAACCATTACCCGCGCCCTTAAACAAGCAAAAACATCAACAATTATTCAGTTAGTCGGTGGAACTTATAGCACAGCCAATGGTGAAGTATTTCCCTTAGTCATTGCACCGGGAGTATTAGTAGTAGGAAACGAAGCCAATAAAGGTCAGGAAACGATTATTACCGGCAGTGGGGAATATCAAAGCCCTAGTTTTGGAATACAGAATATTACATTACTCTTACTCGGTGATGCCAGTCTTTTAGGTGTGACAGTGATTAATCCTGGAACAAAAGGGACTGGGGCGTGGATTGAATCATCAATACCCACTGTAGCTAATAGTACATTTAAAGACTGTACCAGAGAAGGCATCTTCATTACCGGTAATAGCAAACCAGGGATTGTAGATAATTTATTTATTAATAACAAAGTTTGTGGATTAGTCATAGCCAAGAATAGCAAAGGAGAAGTCCTGCGGAATGGATTTCAAAATAATGCTTTAGGCATAGCCATTAGTGACCTTGCCGCCCCTTTAGTTGCAAATAATCAACTTTCAGGTAATGGGACAGCGATCGCCCTATCTCGTGATGCTAAACCAGTATTACGGCGAAATCTCATCACCAGCAATACCCAAGGCGGTCTGTTAATCGCCGGTAATGCCATTCCCGATTTAGGTAGTCCCCAAGACCCAGCCGACAACATTTTTCGAGAACAGGGTAAATTCGACTTACAAAATGTCACAGATCAAAAAATTATCTCCGTCGGTAATCAATTAAGTGTTCCCCAGGTAATTGGGGCGATAGATTTCATCGCTGCTACCGCTGACACCCCCAGTCAAATCGGAGTTAGCAGTAGATTTGCTGATTTAGAAGGACATTGGGCGGCCGCCTTCGTCGAAGCTTTAGTCAGTAAAGAGATTATTAGCGGGTTTCCCGACGGCACTTTTCAACCAGCCACACCCATTACCCGCGCCCAATACGCAGCTTTAATCACCAAAACATTCCAACTACCGGAAAGTAATCAACTCAATAAATTTAAAGATGTTAAATCCGACTTTTGGGCTGGCAAAGCCATAGCCAGTGCCTCCGATAGAGGCTTTTTGAAAGGCTTTCCCGATGGCACATTTCGACCCGGAAATAACATCACCAAAATTCAAGCAATAGTCTCCATTGTCAACGGTTTAAACTTGAGTGGTGGTAATCCTAACGTTTTAATGGTATACCGCGATCGCGCCCAAATTCCCAGCTACGCTACCAATGCCACCACCGTAGCTACACAAAAATTATTAGTCGTTAATTATCCCCAACCAGATCAATTAGAACCACTGCGGGAAATTACCCGTGCAGAAATCGCAGTCCTAATTTATCAGGCATTGGTCGCCACCGGTCAAGAAAATCCCCTCCCCTCCGCCTATATTGTCAAACCAGAGACAGAGATTCCCTCTTTTTCCGATATTGTTGGTCATTGGGCAGAACCATTTATTCGGGCATTAGTTAGTATGAACTTAACCCAGGGTTTTGTTGATGGCACATACCAACCAGATCAAGCCATGAGCCGCGCTCAATATACAGCTTTAATTGCTGCCGCCTTTAATCCCCCAGCCAAACGTCCGTCCCCAGAATTTACAGACATAGCCAAGGATTTTTGGGCAGCTAAGGCCATTGAAATCGCAGCCAGAGGGGGTTTTGTAGGCGGATTTAGCGATCGCACCTTCCGTCCTACCCAAAACGTCCAACGGCTGCAAGTCATCGTCTCCCTGGTCAACGGACTGGGGCTTGTGGCAACTGCTCAAAAAACCTTAACCTACATTGACCAAGAGAAAATTCCCGAATACGCCCGCACAGCCGTTACCATCGCCACCCAGCAAAAAATTATTGTTAATTATCCCGACCCTAATTTACTAGCACCAACCAGAGAAGCCACCCGTGCCGAAGTTGCTGCAATGGTGTATCAGGCATTAGTCACCAGTCAACGCACAAAAGTTATTAACTCACCTTATATTGTTTTGCATATCAGCAATTGACAAGTAGAATGGAAAACACTGCCTATCACTTTTGCTGCTGGTGAAAAAACACTCATGTAGCTAAAAGTACGTTAGACTAGATGCGATGGGTGCAATGTTTATACCTATTGCCTATAACTCACAGCCCATGTTAACAACAGCCCCGGTCACTCAAACTTTCGCACCTCCTGCCGAACTAGCAGCTAAGTTATTAACTCACTACAGCTTTGATCTCAACGGATACAATGCCAGTGAGTTGATTAGCCAATGGCAATCCGAATATCCTCTGCATTGGTTACACTTGGCAGTTATTGAAGCTTTGTATCAAGGTCGTTATAAAGCCGTATCTGTACAGCAAATCCTCACCTTTTGGCGACGAAAGGGCGAGACAACCTACCATTTCAACATGGAATTTGAGCGCATGATTTGTAGCAAATTCCCTGAACGGCTCACTTCTGGGTCTCTACAAGTTTTACCACCCACTAAACAAGAAATCAGGATGGAAGAATATAAAAATCTTCGTTTATTACCTGCTCCAGTGAGTTACAAGTATCAAATAAATAAGAATTTACAGCCAATAGAAGAAAACCGAGACTATACTCCAAAAAGCCTAGTCCCAGCCCCTTCTTCTGGGCAATTAACCGGAAATATCAGACAAAAGCAAGTTATTGAGGAAATTTCACCCCCACCAGCCCAACCGTTGACAATCCCAGCAACAGCCAATCATCCCCCTATTGGTCAGTTTATGCCCCAAAAGAGCGATCGCACCGAATCCTTCACCTCCAAACTCAAATCTATGACTAGTGAAAGATTGGAGTTGGCATTTTAGTCAGTTGTCAGTTGTTCGTTGTTTGACCAATCACCAATCGCTTTATTGTTAATATGGGAATGTCAAGAACTAATTAACGGGTAAATAAATTTTTCCTTCTTCCTTCTTCCTTCGCGCTCTTTGCGTCCTTCGTGGTTCATTTCTTCTTTATCCGTCCTAGCCCTCACAGATAACTTTTTCAGCAAGCCCTATATAGTGGCATTTCCACGATATTACGGGGATCTTGACAAATTGACCGCGATTAGTTAGCAAGTATTTAATAATCAAAATATTAGAATATGAATCAAGCTGGCTATTACTATAAAAACATTAAAAATGAGGTTTTGTAATGGTTTCAGCCCATAGTCACACACAACAAACTGTTTATCGCATTTTAGATGCTAATTTAGATCGCGCTCGTGAAGGGTTGCGAATTATTGAAGAATGGTGTCGGTTTGGTTTAAGTAATTCCCAGTTTTCAGGTATATGTAAACACTTGCGCCAAGAGTTGGGAGCTTGGCATACGGCAGAAATCCGCGCAGCCCGCGATACACCAGGTGATCCAGGAACGGATTTAAGTCACCCCCAAGAGGAACAACGGGCTGATATTACATCGCTATTACAGGCTAATTTTTGCCGTGTGCAGGAAGCATTGCGGGTATTAGAAGAGTATGGCAAGCTTTATCACGAAAATATGGGAGGGGCTTGTAAGCAAATGCGTTATCAGGTTTATACCCTAGAAAGTAATTTGCTGGGTTATCAGCGTCATCAGTTATTATGGCGATCGCATTTATATCTGGTAACATCTCCTACAGATAATTTATTCGCCATTGCCGAAGCAGCCCTTCAAGGGGGTTTAACTCTGTTACAGTATCGGGAAAAGACCGCTGATGATTTAGTCCGCTTAGAACGGGCGACAAGACTGCGGGAATTATGTCACCATTACGGTGCTTTATTCATTATTAATGATCGGGTAGATTTGGCTTTGGCAGTGGATGCTGATGGTGTCCATTTGGGACAACAGGATATGCCCATTGCTGTAGCGCGTCAATTACTAGGAAGTCAGCGCATCATCGGACGTTCTACCACAAATCCCCAAGAAATGCAAGGGGCAATTGCCGAAGGAGCAGATTATATTGGTGTGGGACCTGTGTATGAAACACCGACAAAAGCGGGTAAAGCCGCAGCGGGTTTAGAATATGTGAAGTATGTTTGCCAAAATTGTCAAATTCCCTGGTTTGCAATTGGGGGAATAGATATGAGTAATTTGAATGATGTGATGAATGCAGGAGCGCAACGAGTAGCTGTAGTGCGATCGCTCATCGAATCAGATCAACCTACCCTAGCAACTCAGTATTTTCTTTCCCAACTGCACCGAATTAAATAGAAAAGAAGAAAAATCGGATTAAACAAAGGGATACTATTAAAGCACTTTCTGATGTTATGAAGTACAGTTTTTATCACAAAACCCGTAGGGGCGCAGGGCCTGCGCCCTCCATCGTATATCATGAGAACGAGAATTGCTGTAATATATAATTGTTTAGATCATCACCTTCAAACCATGAAAATAAAAGTCATTATTCACAAAGAAGAAACAGGTTACTGGGCAAAAGTTCCTGCTATTCCTGGTTGTGCTACCCAGGGAGATACTTTTGAAGAATTACTACAAAATATATATGAAGCTGTTGAAGGTTATTTACTCGTTGATGTTGGCTCAAATACTGTTCCCAAAAATCATCCTCATTATCTTGTTGCTGTCCAAAAAATTCAGCAATATGAGCGGAATTTAAACTATGCCAATAAATATCTGTTGCACAACGAAAAATAATTGAATATCCAAAAAATCTCAACTACGCAGAAGGAAATAAGTAGGTGAACACAATAAAACCAAACTGTGTAAAGAAACGTAAAATCGCCCAAACCCTCTTCACTCTTGCCTCTTGCCTCTTGCCTTTTGCCTTGCCATAACGACAATTTTCAACGCCAACCTACTTACATCAATATCAATTAGTAAATATTAGAAAGAGATTTCAATAATGTACAATTGAGAATTGGTGATAAAATCCCTATTGCATCCTAGACATCCTGATTCTGACTAGATTATTATTTTTATAACTCTTAAATTCAAATTTTTTCTCCATGTCCAATCAAATTAATCTCCTAGTCAACGGAGAACCCCGCAACTGTGTATCCCCAACTGCTTTACCCGAATTACTCCAACAGTTAGGTTTTAATCTGCGCTTAATCGCAGTAGAATACAACGGTGAAATCTTACATCGTCAATTTTGGTTAGAAACTCAAATCAAAAATGGCGATCGCCTAGAAGTAGTCACAATCGTTGGTGGTGGTTAATTCCACGCTTTTCTCCCCCAACTGCACAGCATTAAATAAACCAGGAATCAACACAGAATCAGCGATGGAGAAAATAGTGATCAAATGGCAGCGTCAAACTAGAAAACTGGGATTTTTAGCAGTTATGATAGCCGTGAGTATGGTTGCATCCATCATGCTATCACTCCCCCTCAATGCTCAAATTCCCAAATCCACAGAATTACGGGGAGTATGGTTAACAAATATTGATAGTGACGTTTTATTTGAGAGTAACAGACTAAAACAAAGTTTACGAACATTACATCAACTCAACTTTAACACCGTTTATCCCGCCGTCTGGAATTGGGGATACACCCTCTATCCTAGCAAAGTCGCCGCCAAAGTCATTGGTAAATCAGTAGACCCTACCCCCGGACTACAAAAGCGAGATATGCTCACAGAAATAGTCACCGAGGGACATAAACAAGATTTAACAGTAATTCCCTGGTTTGAATTTGGCTTCATGGCACCTGCTGATTCCCTTTTAGCAAAAAATCGTCCTACTTGGTTAACAAATCGTAGAAATGGTACAAAAATAGTCAAAGAAGGCATACATAACCGAGTTTGGTTAAATCCCTTTCGTCCTGAAGTGCAAGAATTTATTGAAGATCTAATTATAGAAATAGTCAAAGACTATGACATTGATGGGATTCAATTTGATGACCATTTCGGCTTACCATCAGAACTAGGATATGATGCCTACACCACAGCATTATACAAAAAAGAACACAAAGGTAAACTTCCCCCCGCAGACTTCAAAGATCCAGAATGGGTAAATTGGAGAGCCAACAAAATCACCGATTTCATGAAGCGAGTATTTACAGCAATTAAAGCAAATAAAAAAGATTGTATCGTTTCCGTCGCTCCTAATCCGCAGCGGTTTTCCTACGAATACTTCCTTGCAGATTGGCAAAAATGGGAAAGAATGGGAATAGTCGAAGACCTAGTTTTACAGATTTATCGCAATGATTTAAACGTCTTTATCAGCGAATTAGAATATCCCGAAGTCAAACAAGCCCAAACCCATATTCCCGTCAGCATTGGCATTTTAAGTGGGTTAAAAAATCGCACAGTTCTCATAGAACAAATCAAAACCCAAATAGAAAAAGTGCGAGAGCGAAAATTTGCCGGCGTTTCCTTCTTCTTCTACGAAACCCTCTGGAACATGAGCCAAGAAAACCCCCAACAACGCCAACAAACATGGCAAAAAATCTTCCCCACACCCACCAATTACCCCAACCTATTAGCAAACTGGAAACCTTAAAAAATTGATAATTTGTAAAGAAAATCTGGCGTTGCAGAATTAAAGGATGAAAGTGAAAAATTTAAAATCATAAACTTTGCGCCTTTGCTCCTTTGCATCTTTGCGCGAAACATAATTCTATGCAACGCCAAAATTCCTAACTACCGATACCCAAACGCCCAGCCAAAGCCGGAGTTAAAGGTAAAAGAGTAGCAATCATTAAAAACAACGCCAAAAGACATAAAGCCGCCCTAGCATCATCTGGTTCACTAATTTCATTCAAACTAGGGCGTTCTAAATCCCGTTGTAAAAACAAAATCACAATTGCCCAATACATCGCCAAGGGATTACCTAATGATACGATAGCCAGTAAAATTATCGTTGCAAAAGTGGTTCTCCCTGCGGTTTTGCGTCCATAAATTGCTTGGACAATTCGCCCCCCGTCCAATTGGCCAGCGGGCATTAAATTCAACGCAGTGATAACTAATCCCAACCAACCAATAACCACTAAAGGATGAATATTCACCACCGGAGAATGTAAAGCCGAACCCAGGACAACCCGTGCCAAACTACCGACTAAAATCGAACCTTGGAAAAACTGATTGGGTAATTGGAATAAACTTCCTGGGTGAGAAAGTAGCAACCCTATCACCAGGAATAACAAAGAAGTAATCCCCCCAAAAGCCGGTCCTGCCAAAGCAATATCAAATAAAGCATTACGGCTAGGGACAAGGGATTCAAATCTAGTAATTGCCCCAAAAGAACCAATTTGCACCGCTGGTAAAAAGAACGGCCAACTTAATTTGACTTGGTGACGACGTGCTAACAACCAATGTCCAACTTCGTGAGAGATCAAAATTACCGATAAACCCAAAGCAATAGGTAAAGCCTCTGCAAAGCGTTCAGGGTTGCTAAATAAATCGAAATTCTGTAATATACCTCCCACCTCCAAGCTAGTAGCGATAGTTGCAATAAACAAAATCACTGCAAAAGCTTTTTGTGCTAACTGGGCGCGTTGAGGGTCTGTGCGGCTAGGGAGAATAATGATGACAGGTTTTCCGTCAGTATTTTCTACCAAAAATAGGCGATATTTATCTTCTAAGCGTTCCTGTAAACTTTTTGTCAGTCGGTTATGAACGGCTTCTGGTTCTCCCCGTAAGTTGCCTTTAAAAACCACTCCTTCTTGGTAGGGAATAGTTTCTGTGGCAAAAAATGTGTCAATGCCGAAAATGCCTCGAATCAGACTTAAATCTGCTTCGGGTATGGGCGTTGGTTCTAATTGTAGTTCTGGGACCGTAACGGAACTATCTTTATCACCTTGGGCTGCAAGTCGCTCTGTTGCCCGTTGCTTGAGAATAGCATCTTGACCTGCTTCCCGTAATTTTCTACCCAGGAAAATATACAATCCAGCGGAAGCTACCACCAGGAACAAGATACCAACAATATTGATATAAATCCCAGCGGCAAATAATCCAAAGAACAAAAGCCAGGGAGTCATTAAGACAACTGATTGTAACCAGGCGAGGATGCCTAGTTTACCAAAAGGTCTGGCACGATAAAAGCCCCAGCCTAAAATGCCGGACGCTATCAGCACAATGGCTGCAATTATAGGAGTTTCCGATGAAGTAAACATCTCTAAACCTTTGCTATTGAGACCGAAGCTATTACAAGTCCGGTTTTCTATACACTACTAATCATAACTTTGTTTGGATTCTGCCCGAATTATCCAGTTTTCTGAGGTTAAAGCCCTAATTATTTTAGATGATTTTTATATGAAGCGGCACAGAATCATCAAATTCATTCATCCGCGTTGATCTGCGTTTAATTATTTTATAAATCTGATTCCATGCAGTTTCATCTGAATTTGGTATGAACTTTTAACACCCTTTCGGTAAAATGTTCTTCTGTTTGCAATTTAGTCCAAAGGAATCTAGGGAATTATGGCGCGTTTAGCCCTGCTGAGTGTATCTAATAAAACTGGTGTAATTGATTTAGCCCGGAGTTTGGTTGAAGAATTTGGCTTTGATATCATCAGCAGTGGGGGAACAGCCAAAACCCTGAAAGATGCGGGAATACCAGTTACTAAGGTTTCTGATTATACGGGTTCACCGGAAATTTTAGGCGGTCGGGTGAAAACTCTTCATCCTCGCATTCATGGGGGGATTTTAGCACGGCGAGATGTGGCGCAAGATGTCACAGATTTGGAAAATAATCAAATTCGTCCTATTGATTTAGTCGTTGTTAATCTTTATCCTTTTGCGGAAACTATTGCTAAACCAGGTGTGACTTTAGCTAACGCGGTGGAACAAATTGATATTGGTGGCCCGGCTATGTTAAGGGCTTCTTCCAAAAATTATGCCCATTTGACGGTATTATGTGATCCTGCTCAATATGGTGAGTATTTGCAAGAATTACGCCAAAATGGAGAGGCATCTTTAGAGTTTCGCCAAAAATGCGCTTTAAAGGGATTTTTACATACTGCTAGTTATGATCATGCCATAGCAGCCTATTTAGCTGGCACACAAGCACAAGAATTTACCATTTCTGGTACACAAATCCAATCTTTGCGTTATGGAGAAAATCCTCACCAACCCGCAGCATGGTATCAAACGGGAAGTGAAGCTACAGGTTGGACAGCAGCGACAAAACTGCAAGGTAAGGAACTCAGTTACAATAATTTGGTAGATTTGGAAGCTGCACGGCGGATAATTGCTGAATTTACAACCAGTCCTGCGGCGACAATTATCAAACATACTAATCCCTGTGGAACTGCGGAAGCAGAAACGATTTTCGACGCTTATCGAAAAGCCTTTAATGCTGATTCTATCTCGGCTTTTGGCGGTATTGTGGCTTTAAATCGTCCTATTGATGCAGCGACAGCGACGGAATTAACGAAGACGTTTTTAGAGTGCGTGGTTGCTCCTGGTTGTGACGAGGAAGCTCAGGAAATTTTAACGAAAAAAGGCAATGTCCGCGTTTTAATTTTACCAGATTTGCTGACTGGACCAAAGGAAACGGTGAAAGCTGTAGCTGGTGGGTTTTTAGTCCAATCTGCTGATGATATCATTGCTGATCCTCGTCAATGGCAAGTTGTTACTGAACGTCAACCTACTCCCAGGGAGTTAGCAGAATTACTATTTGCTTGGAAAGTTTGCAAGCACGTTAAATCTAATGCTATCGTTATTGCGAGCGATCGCACAACCTTAGGTGTCGGTGCTGGACAAATGAACCGTGTCGGTTCGACAAAAATCGCTCTCGAACAAGCCGGAGAAAAAGCCCAAGGCGCATTCCTCGCTAGTGACGGCTTCTTCCCCTTCGATGATACCGTCAAAGCCGCAGCCGCAGCCGGAATTACCGCTATTGTCCAACCCGGAGGCAGTCTCAAGGATAAGGATTCTATCAAAGCCGCTAACGAACTGGGATTATTAATGGTTGTCACTGGTGTACGCCACTTTTTGCATTAGGTAATGGGTCATTGGTCATTGGTCATTGGTAATGGGTCATTGGTCATTGGTAAAAACCTTATTCCCTATTCCCTATTCCCTATTCCCTATTCCCTATTCCCTGTTCCCTGTTCCAAGCAATTTCTAAAATTGTTGTCTAAGGTACTTGCCATTTCCAAAAAAGGGTGATAAATTATATTTGTGTGTGAGGAGCAAGTTTAAAAAACGTCTGGGGTGGAAACACGGCAACACTCCCAGACGTTTTTTAATGGGACTAAAAATTTTCTGACAATAAATATACTCAAAACGGCTAAAATCTGGACTTTTCTATGATATAAAAAACAAGTTCAAAGCCTCTCCCCGTTGCGGGGAGAGGTTTGGAGAGGGGTTCTATATTTGGTTAAACTATAAACCGTTTTCAGTATAATCAACAACTAACTAGAAATATTCCGTAAAACACCTTTAATTTTTACTTGTACTAAATTAAAATGAAACTGCATAGAATAGGAATTTAAGAATAATTAAACGCAGATAAACGCAGATAAACGCGGATAAGGGCAGATGATAATTCCTCTGTGCAATCTTACATATAATTATTATTATGCGGTTATTATTAGTTGAAGATGAACATGATTTAGGAAGTGGTATTCATAATGCTCTTATTCAACGCGATTATATAGTAGATTGGGTGGAAGATGGAGAGACTGCTTGGGATTATTTGCAGACAATACCCCAAAGATATGAAATTGCGATTTTAGATTGGATGTTACCAAAGTTGTCAGGATTGGAATTGTGTAAAAGATTAAGAGCGCAAAAAAATCAGTTACCAATTATGTTATTAACAGCTAGAGATAGCATGAATGATCGTGTTACGGGTTTAGATGCAGGTGCAGATGATTATCTTGTTAAACCCTTTGGTATGGAAGAATTATTGGCGCGGGTAAGAGCATTACAAAGAAGATTACCAAATTTTCAACCACCGCAGTTACAAGTAGGTAGTTTAATTTTAGATTATAGTAATTTTTCAGTTGTGAATTTAGCAGCGGAAAATTCTTCACCAATTATCCTCACGGCTAAAGAATTTCAACTTTTAGAATACTTCATGCAACATCCTCAACAAATACTCACTCATGAACAAATTCGCGCTAGATTGTGGGATTTTGAAAGTGATACTGTGAGTAATGTTGTTGCTGCACAAGTGAGATTATTAAGACGCAAATTATCAGAATGTGGTTTTTCTAAAGCAATTGAAACTATCCGAGGTTTTGGTTATCGTTTTTGTGGATAGTGCAAAGATAAGAATATTAATTAAATGAACCACGAAGCAGCGAAGGACACGAAGGAAGAAAGGAAGAAGATAGGTAAAATCCAAGGTTGGATACCTAATAATTCACTCTTTAATCATTCTCGGTTTAAATTAGCGATTACCTATGCTGGTGTGATGGGATCAACTTTATTACTATGTGGTTGCATCGCTCACAGTGTGATGATACAAGCTTTTACTCGCACGGTTGATCGAGAATTGGAAGTTTTTGGTAAGGTTTTTGAGGATAAATTAAAAGCAGAGTTAAAAATTCCTGGAGAATTATCTATTACTACTCAAAAATCTTTACCAGGACTTTGTTTTAAACAACAATCTTGTTTACCCATTCAATCAGAATCAGATTTACTGAATTTATTAGCAGAAGGATATTATCTCAGATTTTTAACAGTATCAGGAGAAGCTATTGCGGCTATTGGTAATAATCCCGATGAATTTCCTGCTAATATTCACCTCAATCATTCTTATGATATCAAAAATCGTCATGGTGAACTATATCATTTACATTTAATGCCCTTAAAAATCAACAATAATCAATTATGGGGATATTTACAAGTTGGACGCACTGTACAACGATTAAATGATTATATGAATAGTTTACATTGGTTATTAGGATTGGGTATTCCCTCTTCTATGATCATTATTGGTGGTGCGGGTTGGTGGTTAGCAGGTTTAGCTATGCAGCCAATTGAAAAATCATATCAACAGTTACAACAATTTACGGCTGACGCAGCACATGAATTAAGAACTCCTATTACATCTTTACAAACAATTATCGAAACAAATTCAATTAACCCAGAAACTCAAAAAGCATTGAAGAGACAAATTAAAAGATTAGTAACATTAACACAGGATTTGTTATTATTATCTAGATTAGGAAGTGGATTACAAGAAGCTAAGTTACAGCAAATTTGTTTGAATGATTTAGTTGCAGATGTAGAAGAAGAATTAATGCCAATAGCTATGGATGCACAAGTTTTATTATCTAGTCATATTCCTGATCAATCTGATTTTTATATTCACGGTAATGAAAGTCAAATTTATCGAATGTTGTTGAATTTAGTTGGTAATGCCATTAAATACACTCCTGAATCTGGGGAAGTAAAAATTAGTCTGATGACTAATGATCATCAAGGTGTAATTACTATTAAAGATACAGGTGTTGGTATTTCTAATTCTGATCTTCCCCACATCTTTGAGCGCTTTTATCGAGTTAATGCAGATCGTTCTCGCAATACTGGTGGTTCGGGATTAGGTTTAGCTATTACTTTGGCTATTGTCCAAACTCACAAAGGTAAATTAGAAGTACAAAGTCATGTAAATAAGGGCAGTACATTTACTGTGATTTTGCCGCTCGTCTCCAAAGTAAACAAGTAACTTCAACTAACATAGATGTAATCATGGCAATAGCGGCGGCCATTGCCCCATTCATGCCCTTGTTAATAGCAAAGGTGGCAATTATTAATAAAGTTCCTGTTCCTAACCAAGTAGATAGATTGACGTGACCTGTGCGATTTTCACTGACTAAAAACCCCTGAGTTGCATTTTGTAAAGCCACAAATAATGGCACAATTGCACAGATTAAAAGTACAGGTTTGATGCTGTTAGCTAGGGTGAGATCATTACCAATAAAACTTTGCACAATGCGATCGCCTATTGGTGTTATACTCATTAATAATAGTAAACTGGAACAAGCAGTACCCACACTGATAGCAAAAGTCAAGAGTTGGCGATCGCTCACTTGATGACGATATTTAATCACCATTTGCTGTACCATCCGGGTAGAATTGGCAATTACTAGAACCAGTCCCCAAGCCGCAGACCAAGCCGCAATGGCAATTGTCGCATCTTCAGCGCGGGCAAGAATGCTAATTAATATCGCTCTTCCGCCCCAAACCACCATCATAGAATTAGCTAAAGGTAAATAGAACTTCCACACCTGTGCTAAGTTGCGGGGTAAATTAGGTTGTTCTATTTGTGGTGGTATAGTTGCACCAGAAAGCCGAGCAAAAACTGTTACAGCCATTGCTTCGACAACCACTCCACTGATGAGGGCAAGTCCAGCAAGTATACCCCCAGATATGGGGAAGAAAAATCCACCCGTGAGGACTAATGCTAATGTAAATAACCTGAAAATACTGGCTTTTGCCACAGCGCGAGACTGACCATGATAAATTAATAACCCTTGAAAATAACGCCGCCAGGCGATCGCAAATGGCCAAGCACCCATTAGTAATAATACTCGACTGACTGTAGTTAACATTGCTGATGGAATGCCCAATAGACTCACACCGACAAAGTTAAAAATGATCGGTAATCCTAACAAACTTAATAAACAAGTTAGTCCTGCACCGACAAATAATGTAAACCGCCATAATGCCTTACGTGAACCTTCAGAACCAGCTAAAGCATTAGCAGCGTGCAAAATCATAATAATCGGACTTTCAAAAAATATTGCCAAAGATTTAGCAATACCTACAGCCGCTAAGTTATTTTGAGCATCAGGAAGATGAGCTAATGTAGTGGTCATCATCGGATCACCACAGGCCATAGTCACATCACTGAGAGACAAAGGCAAAAATTCCCGCCATAAACTCCCTAAACTAACAGGTTGAGATTGAGTCTCTTTTAATTTCATATCATCATGACCCTATGTGTGCAATAAGCGCAAAAATCCACTCTTTAAACTCTTACTCTCTGCGCCTCTGCGCCTCTGCGTGATAAAAATTCTCTCTATCACACTTGACTCCTACCGACAATATCCAATGGTACAGGTAGAAGATTCCCAATTGCTGCCATCAAATTGGTATTTTGAAGAATGTTAATTCCTTGTGCTGTTAACCAATCAGCATTGTAAACTGTTTCTAGATAGCGATCGCCCCGATCAGGATTAAGTAGTAACATAGTTTGAGGGTGAGTAGATCTTTGAGTATCTGCTAAAGCTGCGGCCACAATTGCACCAGTGGAAGCACCTAAAAGCATACCTTCCTGTTTAGCCAAAGCATGACAAACAGAAAACGCCAAAGCATCATCCACGCTATAAGCCGCATCTAACACCTGTGGGTCAAAATTGGGGGGAACGAAAGATAAACCCAGTCCAGTCATCTTATAGGGGTGTCTGGGAGTACCAAAAATTGCTGATCCTGCCACATCTACACCAATAATTCTAGTTTGGGGATAATGCTTTTTAAAATAGCGACTAATACCACCTAATTGTCCGGCTGTGCTAACTCCAATAACAATAGCATCCGGCGCACCACCAAAAGCAGTTTCTATTTCTCGCGCCGTCCAAAGTTCATGGGCATCAGTATTAATAGGATTTTTATGTTGACAAGGATACCAAGCGCCAGGAATATTTGCTGCTAATTCCTGAGCTTTTGTCATTCTTGCTACCTGCATCGAACCTTGAGCATCAGCAGCACTTAAAGGCACTTCTACCAATTCTGCACCGTAGGCATTAAGCATTCTTCGCATGGTGACAGGGGTTTTGGCATCAATCACAATCATCACCCTGTAACCCTTGGTAGCGCCCACAATTGCTAACCCAATACCAAAGTTACCAGAACTAGATTCAATAATTGTCCCACCTGCTCGCAATAAACCCTGTTTTTCGGCTTCATTTACCAGATAAGCCGCATTTTTTTCTTTAATACTACCACCAGGATTACAAGATTCTAATTTTAAATATAAATGATGTTGTTGACAACTTGGATAAATTCGATTTAATCGGACAATAGGAACGTTACCTAGTGCGTCCGTCACCGTTGCCAATAGGGGTGATTTTGGCAAGTTGGTTCTGAAGGTTGGGTTTGGAGAGTAAGTAAGCATTGTGATTAGCTCGATACTGTTCATCTCACAAGATGCCAACCCCAGGTGAAATAAAGGTGAAATTATCAATCTAATGGCAAATCAAATGCTGGCTTCACTGGCAAAATATAGAGTTCCCGAAATGTTCCGCTGATGATCTTAGATTTTGGCATTTTGGCAGATAACCATTTTAGTTTCCGGCTTTAATGGAATATCAACAGGGTTAAAGGAAAACTTGAGAAGTTATGGGTGCAGGGATTACCCCACCACTAGAGACTTCCATCCCAAATGATAAATGATAGATGCGGTGCTGTCAAACTCACAAGAAATATTGCAACATTGCAAATCATAGCCAAGCCAAAGCCAACAGCCATTGCATAACAGTTGCCAAGAAAATTATATATTAATCAAGCCAAGCGATTGCCTCATGAACAAATGGAACTATCAAGTACAAAATTGCCATGTACAAGTAGAAATTAACTTGAAAATAGTTAGACTATGAAAAAATGATGAAAAATTAACAACTTAGCTTTTAATCACGAAGCATTTGGGAGATGATGGCATCAGCTTGCAGTCTTTTGTAAGTCAAGTGAACTAGGTTAGCTTCATCTAATTGTCCACAAACATAGCAAGCTAGGCTCAGAGCATCTAATAAAATTAAGGTAGTAATACCTTCCGCGGCTAAAGATGATATATACTCAGAAACTCCTTTGGCACAGGTCTCTGCTGGCATCAGTACCAATAACAACCGTAAACAATCTGCTGATGCCATCATTCCATCTAATTCATGGGTCTGGGTGGCTAATTGAACAATACCCAAAACGATTTGATTGGGGGAAATACCTTCTTTGATGAGTAGGGTGAAGAAGGAAGTTAAATGACATGGGGTGCTGTGGTCAAGCTTAATATTCATAGTGCTTATTAAAATCAGTGTAACAATAATCGCAGATTTTTGGGCTAATCCGGAAAAATCTCAAAAAAGTTTTTGGGGGTTTTTCGGATTTTTTACGTCAGATTCTAGAACCTTGTGGCAGATAGCACCCCAATTTGTCAATTTGAATTTTGATCAATGCTCGTACATTATGTAACTCACGATTTAACTCACAGTTCCAGATCCCTTGATGCTAAAAATAAGCAAATTGTTCTTTTTTCCTTGTTTTTACATCTTGTGACGCTAAACTAGCGAGTAATTTTTGCGCTACGCCAAAATAAACTGCTTTGGTTTACCTATTTTAACTAAAATTAGTAGCTTATGTAACCGACAGCAGAAATTTAATGATGTAACATAAACAAAATGGGCATCAGTCTGGTTAATGAGACACAATAGATAATAAATTTACAAATCTTTACCTAAAGTTAAAGCCCAATGAAGGTGAACGTGACTTACATCTAAATGTTTCTGGATGTGAACGCCTGAAACCGGGAAAAAATAATTGAGAACTTAATCAAGTTTTACCCGTGCAACCATAAGTCTAGCCTATATCATAGTAGTTTACAAAATTTGGTATGAGTCCCCGTTCTTGAGGACGGAAAAATACTCGCTGCGCTGCGTACGCTTCGCTAACGTCAATCCAGAATCAAGTGATATTTCTAGTTGGGAAGACAGGTGGATGAGATGCTGGCATTTTTGGTAGCATAATAGTAGATTGAAGCAGTGACTATATTACTGAGAAAAATCTGTATGGCCAGCTACCTAGAAACCCCAACTCCAAATGAGTTACTGGATGAAGTTATTCAAGAAACCACAGCCCCAAATCATGTGGAAGTTATTGAAAATGTAATTGATACCCTGGCACAAGATCAAAGTGCAATGGTTAGTCATGGTTCTGAGGGTGAGTATCTGTGGAAATTCCAATATGGCAGTGTAGAAGTATTTGTGCAGTTAACGGGAATTACTGATGAAGATACGATCACGGTTTGGGCTGCGGTGCTAAAGTTACCTGTACAAGATGAAGCCAGATTGACACGATATCTCTTAGAGTTAAATTGTGTAAGTACCTTTGAAGCCCGCTTTGGCATTATTGAGCATCAGGTGGTGGTGATTTCTACACGCACTTTAGCGGAGTTGTCACCAGGGGAAGTTTCCCGCATCATTACTATTGTTGCGACTATTGCTGATGATAATGATGAATATCTGCAATCCGAGTTTGGTGCAGTTTAGGTTTCGATAATTTTAGTTGAGGGATGTGATATTTAATGCCTGATTCGCAGGTGTGGCGACTTATTCCCATTTTAGCTGCCGCTGGTGATGTTCAGATGGCTATAGACCGCTGGTTATTAGCACAACATGAGTCGGGACAACATCCGCCAACTTTGCGTTTTTATACTTGGTCGCCACCCGCAATTTCTTTAGGTTATCATCAACGTCAATATCCTGAATTTTGGCAAAATTTGACGTGGAAAGGGGAGAAATTAGATTTGGTGCGTCGTCCTACAGGTGGTAGGGCTGTTTTACATCAGGGTGATTTAACTTACTCTGTGGTCACGTCTGGACTGAGGGGAAATCGTTTGGATGTGTATGGACAGATTTGTGAGTTTTTGATTCAAGGATGGCGATCGCTCAATATAGAATTGTACTATGGTCAAGCTGGACGCGGTTATATTCACAATCCTAATTGTTTTGGAACAGCCACAGGTGCGGATTTAGTCTTAGCAGATGGTTCTAAACTGATTGGTAGCGCTCAATTACGGAAAGGTGACGCAGTTCTTCAACATGGTTCTATGCGATTAAATCCAGATCCGGATTTGTTTGCAAAGGTATTTAATCAAGAGTTTTTTCATCCTGTTCAACTTCCCCAAACTATCAATCAAGAAACAATAATTAAGGCTTTAATAGCCGCAGCTTGTGATTGTTTTGCTATGGAAATAGAGTTAAAACCTTTGTCAGCAGATGAGTGGAATTTGATTTTAGCACATTGTTGATTAGGGTAGAATAACCTACCCCATAGCGGTATGCACTTGAATGAGATACAGTTAGCAAATCTCAAGTAGGGGCGCAGCACCTGCGCCATCAATTATAGTGCACCAAGCATGATTACCGCTATATAACTTTTTATTTCCCACAAAAAAGGAGAGTAATTAAAGGTTGTCAGGTCTATTTTAGTTTTTGTCTTTTGTATGATGTTTACTTTTGAGATTGTCATGTTTTATTTGCAGTTCATACCATTCATTTAAACAGTATTCAGACCAACAAAAACTATATTCATTCCAGCAGAAATCACATAATCCTTGTTCTGGTATTTGATTATTGTTTACTGGTTTTTGTAGTAGATAAGTGCGTGGACAGTGGAGGTAATTACTCATGATTTGATCTCTGATAAATTGATACTGTGAATTTCCGGTCAAGAATGTGCAAATATGAATAGTTAAACTTTTGTGAATGGGCAGGAAATGTCAAAGATAGAATGATCTGGTTATCTAAAAGATGATACATACAAATCTCGCTATATGGTGGAATTTATTTAAGTAGAACGGCTTGAATAATTCAAAGTTTGTAGTGAGGAATTTATTCGTCATTTGAGGGCTGAAGCCCTCACTACGAAATCATCTCCAGATTTTTTACATTACTTAATCTACTTTGATTTATTTTCGTCTACTTACTTAATATCTGTATAAAATTTTTCTAAAAAAGTCGAATGGATAGAAGATCCAAGTCTTCCCAATTTTTTGATGTCATGGAAGCTTGTAGAAAAACTCTAGAAAAAATCCGTCTTTTATTTAGAAAGTAATCAGTGAAAACTTGGATAATATTTTGAGTTTTTAGTGAAAAATCGCTCTTATTAGAGTTAATATGGAAACTGTGTGTTATTTTTTTGTGATTCGCGCTAAAGTAGTCAAGTATCGAATACAGCAAGACTAACCCTATGGAAACGAAAGAGTTAAAGTTCATCTTAAAGCTGTTGGGATGTCCCAATTATCGTACTGGCTTGAGTTCTAGCACTTTTGATAGTTTTAAAGGTGAGAAAACCAAAATTTGTCGAGATTTGGGGGAACTGGAATATGTAGACTATTCCCGCGAAATTGCCACAGTCAAGATTTTACCTCCTGGTCAAGCACTGCTGAAACTCGACTCGGCACAATTACCTATTGATGATAAAGAACTGAAGGTACTGGAGAAGATAGGTAAAAGTTCTGGAAAAATAGCGCCCAGTGAAATCAAAATTTCATCACTAAAATCAGATGAACGAGACGCAATCTTAAAAACATTGAGTGAACGGGGTTTAATTGCTGCTGAAATCAAGATGAAAAGGGTTAAGGCTGAAGTTTGGTTAACGGAAAGAGGAATTGAGGTTTTGCGGGATGAATATAATCCCGAGGGAAAAGCAAATATAGACTTTAATTTGCTGGGTAATTATGTGCGGTTTTTACGCAAGAATTTACGGCTTAATTCAGAACAAGTTTCTAGTTCTGATAATGTAGAATCACGTTCTGATATTAATGGCAATATCAGTGATGAAGAAATTTTAGAGACTATCAAGAAATTAGATCAAGAATTGGGTACAGAGAATTATTTACCAATTTTCCATTTACGGCAAAAGTTACAACCGCCTTTATTACGAGATGATTTAGATCAGGCGTTGTATCGGTTGCAAAAAAGTGACAAAATTGATTTTAGTACCTTACAAGAAGTCAGTGCTTATACACCAGAACAAATTGACGCGGGAATTCCTCAAAATATTGGTGGACAACTGTTCTTTATCATAGTTAATTAACAGGGTTTCCAATATTTTTCATTTTTTCATCACTTCTTCCTCTCACCAATGTGTATCTATGACAGACATTAAGGACATTATTAAACGCGAGGTCAACCCTTTTGACGTGATTAATTTAAAGCCCACTAATTTTTGGGCTGAAGAACAAGATTCAAAACTCATGGTTGAATCAATTCATCAAGAGACAATCATAGAAATTGAAGGTTTACTTGATTTAGTAGGTAAAGATCATCGTAGTCGTACAGCTTTATTAGCTGGTGAGTCTGGTTCTGGTAAAAGTTATTTATTAGGTCGGCTTAAACGTACTCTTAACCGAAAAGCCTTTTTCGCCTATATTCTCTGTAATTGGGCTGATAGTAGTAATATCTGGCGGCATATTCTACGTCACACCGTTGATAGTTTAATTCAAGTTCCTGAAGGGGAGAAAGAATCACAGTTAATGTTGTGGTTGAAAAGTTTAACCGCATTTACAAGAAGTGATATCAAGCAACGAATATTTAATGATAATTTTTGGGAAGCATTACAAAGTAATCGGCAAAAATTTATAAAACACCTCAAGGATAGTTATAAAAAAACAGGTATTTATAACCCTGATATGTTTTTTGGAGTGTTACATGATCTCGCAAATCCAGAATTATATGATTTAGCTTGTGAATGGCTGCGTGGTGATGATTTAAATGAAGATTCGATGAAAGAAATCAAGGTCAAAACTTGCATTGATACAGAAGATGCTGCAAAAAATATCTTAGCAAACTTTGGCAGAATTTCTACACAAACCCAACCGATTGTTTTATGTTTTGACAATTTAGATACTATGCCCCAGTTACCAGAAGGTTTTTTGGACATACAACCTTTTTTTAATGTCAACACCACAATTCATGGGGATAATTTAAAAAATTTCTTGGTGATAATTAGCGTTATTACAAACACATTAAAACGGCATTTTGATCGAGTTCTCCCAGCAGATAAAGCCGGAATACATAAAATAATTGATTTAAAACGTATTACTATAGAACAGGCAGAAGCACTTTGGGCTTATCAACTTCAGCCATTACATCAACTAGCAAATCCTAGACCTGAATCTCCTATTTTTCCCCTAAATCGGGAAATGTTGGATAAGACCTCCCCTGGTGGTAAAACTATGCCTAGAAATACATTAGTTTTAGGTCGTGATGAATATCAAAAATATAAAGGTTCATTATTAGATGAAAAACCCAAGCCCGAACCAGTTACAATACAAATAAAGGTAACAACACCCAATGCAAAAACTGTTCCTAAACCTATAATTATTCTTCCAGCACCACCTCTAAATGATCAAGATATAATTCAAGCAGAATTTCAATTATTATGGCAGCACGAATATACAAAAAGCCAGGGGAAAATTACCAAGATTTCTTTATTATCATCACCTGATTTAATTCAGATGTTGCAACAGTCTATATCTACTTTAAAAATACAGGGAGTTAAGTCTAAACTTTTAAGCGGAAAATATGCTAGTTATTCCTTGAGTTATCAACATCCTACAAATCGGGAAAAATTGGGTATAGTTTGGACAGAAGATTCAAATATGAATAGTTTTTATCATGTAATGAATGCTTGTCAAATAGTAATTCAAAAAAATCTCTGTCACACTATGCACTTAATCCGTGCTGGAGATTTAGGAAAACCAAATCTGGCAGGAAATCAACTCTATAGGAAGATTTTCACCAATACTAATCATGTTCATATTAAACCAAGTCTGGCTTCTATTCATTACTTAGCAACATATCAAAGTTTGGTAAATTCTGCCAAATCTCAAGAGTTAGTAATTGGTGGGAAACCGATTAATTTACAAAGATTAGAAACCTTAATTAATGAAGCTGAGATATTGAATCAATGTACTTTATTACAGGATTTAGATATTGTTGCTAAATCAAATCGAAAGTCAGAAACAAATTGTAAAGAAGGAAAAGATTTAAGACCTGTTAAAAATTTCCTATTAAATCTCGTGAAAACTCAAGCATTTATGGGAGTACCTACTTTAATTTCACAAGCAGTTAACCAATTTCCTGATGCAAAAGAAAGTGAAATTTGGAGTCTGATTGAACAACTATGTCAGGAAGATAAAGTTAAAATTGTTAACCCCGACGAAAAGCCAGAAGCTCAATCAATTTGTTTAGTTCTTCACAAGTAATCTATCCAGCACACTTTTCATATCAGCCAATGCACTACCTAACAGAAGCTTCTGAAATCTACAAGCAAATTTCCCAACTATCCCTATCTAAAACTCTATGGATAGACACAGAAATTGCTGATTGGTATACCAATAAACCAAAATTAGCACTAATTCAGGTATTGGCTGATTATACAGATTTAACTGGTGAATCTGCTTACATTTTTGATGTTTTAGATAAACCTGATTTAGCTGCATATTTCATTAACCAAATCATGATTAATTCTCAAATTGAGAAAGTTTTTCATAATGCTGGTTTTGATTTAAAATATTTAGGAAAAGAACTAGCTCAAAATGTGACTTGTACTTTGAAAATAGCGAGAAAAATCACCAAAGAAGTTTTACAAACTACCAACTTAAAACTAAAAACTCTAGCTGCTGAACTCTGTCAATTTTCTCATGTAGACGCAGAAGGAGGAAGCAGTGATTGGGGAAAACGTCCCCTGACTCAAAAACAGTTAAACTATGCAGCAATGGATACAGTTTATTTAGCTGCTGTTCATCGTCGCTTGCTTGAAATATCCAATCCTGTTATCAGTCGTGTATTTAATATGGTAGATCACAAATCTGAAAATTCCTCTTTAACTCCCACTAAAGTTAGATTAGCTTTTGAATGTCCTCGACTATTTTATCTAAATCACCATTTTAATTGTAAAGCAATATTCTCTCCTAAAGATACTCTTGGGGGTGTTGGTAATGTTTTTCATAAATTAGCAGATGATTTTATTAATTTACTGCTGATTGAACCCAGATTTAAAAGTTTATTTAATCCATCTACAACACAATTAAATGTAGATCAAATTACATCGGAAATTCAACAATTATTCTATCAAATTAAGTTCTTTCCCTATTTACAAGATGTAATTGTACAAGACGGAAGTAAAGCACCTGTATTATTACAAGTTTGGCAAGGTTTACAAGGATTAATTAAAAAGTTTACTGAATTGTTAGTAATTAATCGTCGTTATTGCAGTGCAGAAACACTTATTTCTAATACTTTTATTTCTGGAGAACAGAATTTAGAATATTACTTTGATTTACCTAATGGGACAAAACAATTAATTAGAGGTGAGTTTGATTGTCTGGTTTTTAACTTTGAACTTAAACGCCTTTGTATGGTGGAGTTTAAAACCTATCAATCTGTAGATTTATCAGCACAATTAGCACAAGTTTCTCTTTATAGCTATATGTTGTGGAAGCAGAAAAAAGCACCTGTTGATTCTGCTGTTTATTGTGTTTTACCAGAATTTAAAGAGTACAAATATTCTTGGGAACAGTTAGAAAATACGGTTCATCAATTAATTCCCTATAAATTATTAAAAATGCAAGAATGGTTAAGTTGGGAATCTCCCAATCCTAACCCACCACCAGCGACAACTCAACCTCATTTATGTGAAATTTGCCCCCAACAACAAAAATGTCAGACTTTTTTCGATGTTGAATCTAATCATGATCAAAATTCAGATACAGAACCTCCTAGAAAAAAGCCCGAGCCAACTATTAATGCTGATGAAATTGGCGCATCTTTAGTGACAATTCTAGAATCTTTTAAGGTTAATGTAGATTATTATGGTGCTGATGTAAGTCCGGCATTTATTCGGGTGAAAATTAAACCACATTTAGGTGTGAAAGTTCCTTCAATTTTGAAATTATCCGCAGATTTACAAGTACAATTAGGGTTAGAAAATCCCCCTTTAATTGCTCCCCAAGCTGGTTATGTTAGTGTTGATTTACCCCGTCAAGATAGGCAAATTGCTAAATTTGAAGATTTTATTCAAAAGCAATTTTTACCCCCAACAGCACCCATAAAAATTGCTATTGGGGTAAGTATTGATGGTAAGTTATTAGAGGCTGATTTATCAGATCCAAATACTTGTCATTTTTTGGTGGGGGGAACAACAGGCAGTGGAAAAAGTGAGTTTTTGAGATCCTTACTCCTCAGTTTAATCTATCGTCATTCTCCCCAACATCTCAAAATTGCCTTAGTTGACCCCAAGCGGGTAACATTTCCCGAATTTGAACAAATGTCATGGTTATATGCACCAGTTGTCAAAGATAGCGATCGCGCCGTAGAATTAATGCAGGAACTAGTTGCAGAAATGGAATCTCGTTATCAGAAATTTGAAAAAGCTAAATGTGCAGATTTAATGACCTATAATCAACGTTCTTCCTCAGCTTTACCGCGTATTGTCTGTATATTTGATGAATATGCCGATTTTATGGCAGAAAAAGAAATTCGCACCATCTTAGAACAAAGTATCAAACGTTTAGGCGCAATGGCAAGAGCCGCCGGCATTCATCTAATTATTTCTACACAACGTCCAGAAGCCAGTATTGTCACCCCAATTATCCGTTCTAACCTACCTGGACGAGTCGCCCTGCGTACCTCCAGCCAAGCAGACTCATGTATTATTCTGGGTGGAAAAGAAACAACAGCAGCCTATTTATTAGGCAAAGGTGATTTAGTTTACCAAGGTGGTTCGCAACTACAACGTCTTCAAAGCTTATTAGCAAAAACTATTCAGCTACCTTAAAAAGATCCCCGACTTCTCTAAGAAGTCGGGGATCTAAGTAACATAACTAAAGTTAAAATTTATTAGATAATATGAACGCTATATCATTGGGAAAGCGTCAGTAGAGGAATTAAAATGGGATATGTAATTGCAACCGCAAACATGAAAGGTGGAGTCGGTAAAACCACCATTACCGTGAATATAGCCACCTGTTTAGCCAAAAATCACGGAAAAAAGGTACTTGTTTTAGATTTAGATAGTCAAATCAGTGCCACACTGAGTTTAATGTCACCCGTTGACTTTGCTAAACGTCGCAAACACAGAAAGACATTTAGATATTTACTAGATCAAATTATCAACCCTGAACCAGGGGCAAAATTTACAATTGGGGACATCATTCAACCTCAACTTTGTAACCTGACAGGATTAAATTTATTACCAGGAGACATAGATTTATATGATGAATTTGTAGTTTCAGAAATGCTGCATAATCAATCAGTAGCATTAGGAGAACAGGATTTTGAAACCATCTGGAATCGCTTTGAAAGGGTCTTAATTAGAGATATTTTAGAACCCATCCGCAATGAGTATGATTTTATTCTTTTAGATTGCGCTCCCGGTTATAATCTCTTGACTCGAAGTGCTTTAGCTACCAGTGATTTCTACATTCTTCCCGCTAGACCAGAACCCCTATCTGTAGTCGGAATTCAACTTTTAGAAAGACGCATTGCCCAATTAAAAGAAAGTCACGAACATGAAGCCAAAATAGATATTAAAATGTTGGGAATTGTCTTTAGTATGTCCAATGCCAATCTCCTGAATGGTAGATATTATAAACAGGTAATGCACCGAGTGGTCGAAGATTTTGGAGTAGATAAAATCTGTAAAGCTCAAATCCCTGTTGATGTTAATGTAGCCAAAGCTGTTGATAGTTTTATGCCTGTTTCTTTACTAAGTCCAAATACAGCCGGTTCTAAAGCATTTATGCAGTTAACTCAGGAATTATTGCAGAAATTGTAAATTAACAATATAGCGGTATGTACTAGAGTACCGCAAGGCGGAAGTCAAAAGTCAAAAGTCAAAAATAATATGGCGTAAGCTTTTTAGTGATGAAGAATGGTTGTTTTATTTACGCCGTGCTGTACTAGTAGTCTGTCAAGGACTAATTGACGGGTAAATAAATTTTTCTTCTTCCTTCGCGCTCTTTGCATCCTCCGTGGTTCATTTCTTCTTTATCCGTGAAAATTTCTTTGACAGACTACTAGTCACCAAATCCTAAAGCCGGTAGGGGCGGGGAAACCCCACCCTCAATCATATTGATTTATTGACCCCCAACCAGATTTCCAAACTTACTAATAACCATAATTTAATGCCATATCTACCCCAAACATCCCCCTTAAAATCTAACCATTCACGCAATATATCCTGATTAATATAAGCTGATATCTCACTTTTTTCATTTAACAATAATTTCCTGGCTTGCCGTTGCCAATATTTTCTAAATCCCAATTGCACGGGAACCATCATCCCACTTTTAGGACGATGAATAATCCTATCTGGTAAAATATCACTCACTGCGGTTTTCAAAACTGCCTTTTCTTCCACTCCTGAAAGTTTATATTCTGGAGGAACTTGCATACTTAATTCAACTACACGCTGATCAAATAATGGTGATAAACCCTGTAAATCTGCCGCTTGGGTTAAATTATTCACCTTGGTTAAAATTTGATCAGCACCTTTAAATTTAATATTCAATGCCATTAATCTATTTAAATAATTGACATCGGCATTTAAATCATCATAAAATACAGAAGATTCATTAGATTCATTTTTTAAACTTTGCCAAATTTCCGGTTTTAAAAGTTGCGGTAAGTCTAAAGCGCACTTTTGAAAAGAAATTAAAAATGCTTGTAATGAATCCTGATTATTAATAGCACCATATAAACTATTAATTAACATAGGTTGATTTTTAGGACCACCAAAACAAGGATCTCCACCTTCTCCATTCAGGGTAATTTGCACATTTTTCCGCGCAATTCTCCCTATTAATAAATTAGGAACTGTCAAAGGATCACCAATAGGATCATCTAAATAAGCCATTGTTTCTGGAAGACGTTTCCACATATCCCGAAAGGTAATTTCTAAGATGTGATGTTGAGTTTCGCAATGTTTGGCAACCAAACTAGAAAATTCTAATTCATTTGCAGTTTCCGTCCCAAAATGAATAGAATAGGTGTGAATTGGTGCATTATGTAATTTTGCCGCTAATGCGGTAATACTACTAGAATCTAAACCACCAGAAAGGAAAACACCAACAGGTTGATTTTCGGGTAAATATTCTTTAACAACTTGTTCAAGTAGAGAACGGAGTTTTTCCCCATACCATGCTAAAGATTGATTTGTGTCTATAATTTGTTCTTTGAGTTGCCAATAATGATAAACTTGTTGCGACGGCATTTGCAGAAAACTACCAGTACGAATTTCCTTGATATCTTGCCAAAGTGTCCTTTCTCCCGGCACAAATGCACAACAAAGATAATCTCGTAATGCGACTAAATCTAAATTATCAGAACGATAAGGTGTCAGAGTTCTTAATTTTGGCGCTATCCAACAAGTTGCACCAATTTTAGTATAATATAAAGTGCGGCTACCGATAGCATCTCTAATTAAATATAATTCCTGTTTTTCACAATCCCAAACTACTAAACCAAACATTCCCACTAGGAGGTTTAAACATTCAGAATTGTATTTCTGCCAAAGTTGGGCTACTATTTGTTGATGACTGCAACTATCATGAATATCCATTCCTAATTTTTGCAATAATTCTCCACGATTAGTTAACCAAATATCTCCAACTACGACAAATCTTTGATTATAACTGATTGCCAAGTTATCTGATTCAGCAATAACGGCAAATTGCTGATCTTGCCAAATTATATCTTTTGTGAAATTATTGATTTTTCCGTAAGCTACACACCAACTAGACTTAAATTCAATATTTGTTGTAATGGCGGACTGAGAACTTTTAAAAAAATTAAATAGCATGAGTTTCAATACTTGTCGGTTAAGCTCAAACAATAAAATTGCGTAGGTTGAGTTGACGCAACCAAACCCAACATTTATAGCGGTTATCGTTCGGAATCAATACAATTGAGGGCGGGGAAACCCCGCCCCTACAGGTTTTACGATTTGCTGATTGTATCTCACTCAAGTGCATACCGCTATGTAAGCATTTGTTGGGTTTTACTATCGTTCAAGCCAACCTACATTTCCTTAACCGAACAGTATTGGATAAGGGGTAATAAGTAAAAATCTTAGCAATTACCCATTACCCATTACCCATTATCTATTAAAATCTAAGCGGCGAAATTCGCAGCCACAAAATCCCAGTTCACCAAATTATCTAAGAAATTCTTGATGAATGCGGGACGAGCATTTTTGAAGTCAATGTAATAAGCGTGTTCCCAAACGTCAATGGTTAACAGTGCTTTTTTACCATGTGCGAGGGGGTTTTCGGCGTTGGGGGTTTTCATGACTTTTAGTGTACCACCATCATCAACCAACCAAGCCCAACCGCTACCGAATTGAGTAGCAGCAGCATTGGAAAATTCTTCTTTGAATTTGTCGAAACTACCAAAATCCTGATCAATTTTAGCAGCTAATGCGCCTGTAGGAGCGCCCCCACCCGCTGGTTTCAAGCAATTCCAGAAGAAGGAGTGATTCCAAACCTGAGCAGCATTGTTGAAGATTCCAGCTTTTGTAGAATCACCAAAAGCGATTTGAATTACTTCCTCCAAAGACTTGTGAGCTAATTCTGTACCATCAACAAGCTTGTTCAAATTATCTACATAAGCTTTATGATGCTTACCATAGTGATATTCAAAGGTTTCAGCCTTCATGCCATAGGATTCTAAGGCATCAGAAGCAAAGGGTAAAGCTGGTTGGGTAAATGCCATTTTGTGAAATCCTCTCTTTACTGTTTTCTAGTTGAAAGCCATTGCCAGAGCTAGGCAAATTACAGGTTTCGTATTCAGGAATTTTATACAAAACTTAACATTGCTATTCTACTACCAAAGTGAAAATTCCCACCAATTAGTTTATAAACAACGCAAATTTCATCTATTTAGAGCAAACTCCTCTCTGCGCCTCTGCGCCTCTGCGTGAGAAAAAAGCCTAATATCCACCGCAAGATAGATGAATGAATCTAGAAATAGTTTAGGATGTAGTTCAAAGCACTGAAAGGCGCTCACCACTGTTTTGCCCTTGAGGAATTTGGTCCCAGGGCCTGCGCCCCTACGGGTGATCTACCAATGGGATAGGCGCTGGTTGTAATGGCTAATGATTTGTGCTGCTACTTCAGAAGCAGTTAAACCGTCGGTTTGCAGTTCAATGGCATCAGCCGCTTTTTGCAAAGGGGAGACTTTCCGGGTGCTATCTTTGAAGTCGCGTTCAGCAATCTCCTGTTCTAGTTGTTCTAAACTCAAGATTGAACCTGTTTTTTGAAAGTCTTGCTGACGACGACGCGCTCGTTCACCGACGGAAGCGGTTAAGAAGATTTTGATTTCCGCATTGGGGAAGACGTGAGTGCCTATGTCTCGACCTTCTGCCACTAACCCCCCGCGTTGTCCCCAACTTTGCTGCTGTTTGACCAAGGCTTGACGAACTGCACTTTGGGCAGCGATCGCCGATACTAGAGATGTTACCTCAACTGTGCGAATTTTTTGAGTAACGTCAATGTCATTAATCTGGACTCGGACGGGAGTTTGCAGACTTTGACTAGGAGTGAGTTCGATTTTGCAGCGAGTGGCTAATTCCGCCACAGCACAATCGTCATCAATGGCAATTCCCTGTTCCATGACTAGCCAAGCGATCGCCCGGTACATAGCACCAGTATCCAAGTACACCAAACCTAATTCCTGAGCCACTTGACGAGCCACCGTAGATTTACCAGCACCAGCCGGACCATCAATAGCAATAATCGGTTGGCGTAATCCATTATTACCATCGCGCAAAATCGTATTATCAATTAACCGTGTAGAACCAAGACGAGCAGCGATCGCCAACATTCCTTCATCCTCAACTTTTTCTAAAAACATCAACGTATTCGGTTCAACCAATTCAATATATTCCAAGCTGATAGTGCTAACTTTTGCGATTTCTTGCCGCGCTAATGCTATGAGTTCACCACTGTCACGAACGCCAGCCCGAAACGCCGCTTCAGCTTGTCCTAAACCTTTAAATAACACAGTTGCTTGCTCTTTTTCTGTAGCCGTCAAATATTGATTACGAGAACTTAAAGCCAAGCCGGACACCTCCCGCACCGTAGGACAAGGAACAACTTCTACTGGCAAATTCAAATCAGCTACTAACCGTTTAATAATTGCCAATTGTTGACCATCCTTTTGTCCAAAGTAAGCTCGGTCAGGTTGTACCAAGTTTAAAAGCTTAGTGACAATAGTTGCCACACCAGTAAAATGACCTGGACGAAAATTACCACACAAGCTAGATATCATATCAGATGGAGGGATCACTTGTGTCACTTGAGTTGCTGCTATATTCTTCCCCGGTACACCAATTTCTTCCGGAGTTGGGGCAAAAACTACATCAACTCCCGCCTGTTCACAAAATTCTCGGTCTTGTGCCAAAGTGCGAGGATAGCATTGATAGTCCTCGTTCGGTCCAAATTGCAGAGGATTGACAAAAATACTCACAATTACCGTCGCATTTTCCTGTCTAGCCCGTTTAATCAAACTTAAATGCCCCTGATGTAACCCTCCCATAGTTGGCACTAAACCAACCGCTGTGGGATACCAACTGGTTTGTTCATCCAGTCCGAGATCATCTGGTAGCCTCAGATGGCCTTGCCAGCGACGATGATTTAAATAGCAGCGTAAAGCTACAACTGTTGTCAGCACGAGCACAAAATACCCCTAGTTTCTATCCTTTCCCCCGTTAGTGTATATCCGATAGCGCAGCGTGGCGCAAAGGATAATTGGGAGATAAAATCGAAGAACCAGGGGAACTGAATCGTGAAAAGCGAAAACAGAGTCACGAAGAGGAAAAGGGCAGAGGCAAGGGGGAATATTGGGACTTAGCTGGCAATCAGTCCTGTATAAGCTTCATAGAAAGACGGGGCTTCCCCCGCTCGCTGCTCCCTTCCCCACTGCCTCTTCCGGTTGTCACAGGAAACGGGTTATTTTCCTAAAACCTCAAGACTAACTGGAGCAACACCACTGCTGATCATGCCCAAAATCCGCGCCGCACCGGCGGAAAGGTCAATAATTCGACCTCGGATGAAGGGACCTCGATCATTGATTCTGACAACCACAGAACGACCATTACGGGTGTTAGTGACACGGATTTTTGTTCCCATCGGTAAGCTACGATGAGCCGCAGTTAGTCCTTCGGGATTATATCTTTCGCCACTGGCGGTTTTATTGCCAGACCAATCATATCCATACCAAGAAGCTATCCCCCGGAAACTGATATTGAGATTACCGAAGGCAATCTTCCGGGGTAGACTGGCACTAGGAACTGATTCACTAACAGGTAAGTTAGCAATTGTCTGAATGGGAGAAGCGTTGCCGATTAGTCTCCGCAGTCTATTAGTTGCTTGTAAGGCATCCTGGGCAAGATTTTCTGTGGTATCTGCTAATCTAGTACCCGCATTGACTTCTACCAGTTCCAGACCGTCAATGGTAATGGTGTAGCGAGCCACTGACGGTTGTTGACGGAGGAAGCCTTTTTTATCGGCTTTATTGTTAATTACGGAATTATCCGCTGTTTTCCAACTGACAGTAATCTTGCTGGCATCTACATTGTTCTGGATGAGTTCGTTAATTCTAGCGGCGATCACACTAGCTTTCTGAATTGGATCATTGTCAATGGAGCTAACTTGTTTGTTAAAATTGATTGTATTACCAGTATTGCTAAAACTGGCAACTTTGGCTGTATTGGTAGCAACAAGAGAGTCAGGATTGATATTCTCATTATTGCCAATTACTCCAACCTTAGTTTTGTTGTTAGTAACTGGGGTAGAACCCAAAAAAGTCAGAACAGGAATGTCCCGAACATAAAGAGTAGCTGCTTGTAAACCTTTGATACTGTGGGGATGAATCCTAGTAATCACAGCATCCGAGGTAGGTTTTCCTGTTGGGGATTGGTATTCTCCTACTTTGACTGCACCACTGATAGATGATGTTTGCCTAGTAGGGGAACTTTCCTCCCTGGTTTGAGTTCGACCAACTGAGGGTAAACCCAAAACGGCCAGAATTACGGCAACTATAGTCCACAAATGTCTTTGATTCATGCGTCCGATTTTAAAGCGACTGTAGAACTTAAGTTTTCTTTAGCTAGAGGTTTTCACCTTGTGAACAGTGACTCTCGCTGGAGACTTGAACCCGTTCCGCTTTCACTTTGTGTTTTGTAACTCGAATACATTAACATGAATTTTCGGGCTTGGGGATCAGGGTTTTAGCGGAAGTCTCCAGGATATGGCTAAATTTATAGTTGAGTTTAAGCTTGTAAACCGTCTTCAAGTCAGGATTTTGGCTATGTAACGTTTTTTTGAAGATTTTTATATTTTCTTCGGGAAACTTCATATTAAGCGATCGCCTAATTCCACCATGACTACCTAATATTTATCCTCAGTAGTTGTAAATTCTGAAGTATCGAAAAAATCATCTATCTCTTTTGTATCTAGATGAAATTTTACTGCCAATAGTTTACTCCTCAAAAGATATCACCAGCGTCAACATCCTTGGACTCTTTTCACCCCACACCTAGTTTTTTATCTCTGGTTTTAGTAAGTAAATATATTGAAGTTGCCTGAATAATTAGTCGTAATTAATACAATTACTGTCAAGCAATAACAGTGATCTATCACCAGTAAGTATTTATTCTTATCCCCAAATAAATCATCAATGAGACTATACAAAAAATGTAAGTAAGCGTGCATAAATACACTTATTGAGTATATGAAAATACATACTTACTCAGTATCCACAGGGTTAAATCAGTAATCAATTTTATATCAAGCTATCAAACTTATATCTGATCCAGAAAAGCCAGAAATGTTACCATTAGCACTTTTAGACATTCTTTCAGACATGATTCGTCGAGTGTTTTTTCAATGTGTTTATCTGCTTAACTATTGTCAGAATCAGGATGTCCAGGATGAAACCAGAGCTTTTATCACTAATTACCCATTACCAGCCTCAAGGAGATAACTAGCAACTTGAGTTAATATTTTCATTGAGTTTCCGAATTAAACGAGATAACTCACGAATAATATTCACCGCAATTTCTGGAGTTTCTTCAATAGCATCATAAAGTTGTTCTTGGGTAAGTTCCAAACATTCACAAGATTCTAAAGTAGTAATAGCAGCGGAACGAGGTTGAGTATCGAATACCGCCATTTCACCAAAGTAGTTTCCCTTGTCAACTTCTGCTAACTTGGTATCACTAATATGGACTTTAACCCGACCAGATACTAAGATATACAGCGATCGCCCTTCTTGTCCTTGCTGAAAGATTGTATAATTAGCTGGGTAGGATAACTCATTCATTACAGAAGCCAGCCTGACAATGAAATCATCCCGCAGTTCTTTAAAAATGGGGACTTGTCTTACAAACAATAACCGATCAACACTGGTAAGCATAATTACTGATGACAATTGTGAGAAAATTACCGACTTATGATCTACTTTCTAGAAAATTATTCTCCCACAGAAACTTACAATTATCTACACAGCACCGGAAGTGTTGAGGTTCGCATATGAAAACTATTCAAGTTTTGATAGGATGTTTGGGTGTGTGGCTATTCTTAGATATAGCTGCTCATTTGGGTGCGGAAATTTTTTGGTTTCAGGAAGTTGGTTATATAGAAGTATTTTGGCAACGATTGTTAATTCAGGGGGGTTTATGGTTGTTTGTTGTGAGTGTGAGTGCTGTTTACTTGTTAGGAAATCTCTCTTTAGCTCAAAGGTGGAAATATCCTCCCTCTCCTAATTTTATGTCAGTACAGGAGCTAAAAATTAGTCGAAAATTAACAAGTTTTCTTAGTCCTCAGTATCCTAGAAATAATCAATCTCCTCAATGGGACAACTATACCAGTAAAATTAAATTGCGATCGCTCTTACCTCTAATATTAGGGTTAATTTTTTTGGTGTGTCTGATGCTAACACACTATGGAAACGTTGCCCTCTCCTATTGGTTAGAGCAAGTTAATCAATCTAGTTTATCAGTACCACTGTTATTTCGGTCTGAGATAATTTTACAGTTAGGAAAACAGATAATTTCTCAACCTTGGTCTTTAGGACTATTGGGGGGGTTGTCTATGGCTATATTAATTTATAGCAAATTGTGCCTGGGAGCGATCGCTATTATTTTTAGTCTCAGTTTTGGCTGGATATTATCTCAACATTGGTCAAAAATTCTCTTATCTTTTCATCCTATTTCCTTTGATCATCCTGAACCATTATTTGGTAAGGATATCAGTTTTTATATTTTCCATCTCCCCTTTTGGGAACTTTTAGGATTTTGGTTAATAGGATTATCCCTATATGCTTGTATTAGCGTTATTCTCACCTATTTATTATCAGCAAATAGTCTCAGTAAAGCTGTTTTTCCTGGGTTTTCTGCTCCACAAATGCGCCATTTATCGGGATTAGTCGGTTGTTTAATGTTAGTCGTATCTTTAAATTATTGGCTCAGTCGTTATCAACTGCTTTACTCGGTTCGCGGTGTGAGCTATGGAGCTAGTTATACTGATGTTCAAGCCCAACTACCAGCAGATACAATACTATATATTCTATCATTAGCTATAGCCTTATACTTATTATGGTTAACTGTATTTTGGCAACAAAAATCTTCACATCATCGCCGGCTAATTTATGCTTTAGGTATTTATATAACTTTGATACCTATAGGTAACTTTATTGTACCTATGACTGTACAAAATTTTATCGTTGAGCCAAATGAATTACAAAAAGAACAACCTTATATAATGCGAAATATCGCCCTAACTCGTCAAGCATTTAATTTGGATGTGATTGACTCTCAAATATTTAACCCCACGGGAAAACTCACAAAAGCAGATATCGAAGCCAATGAATTGACAATTAGAAATATTCGGCTTTGGGATCAAGAACCATTATTAAAAACCAACCGTCAATTACAACAAATTCGCCCTTATTATAAATTTACCGATGCTGATATTGATAGATATTTAATTAAAAGTAACGGTAATCAAGAAAAACAACAGGTACTAATTGCCGCCAGAGAATTAAATTATCCAGATGTTCCTCCCCAAGCACAAACATGGGTAAACCAAAATATGATTTACACGCATGGTTATGGCTTCACTATGAGTCCCGTGAATACCGTTGCTGCTGGTGGATTACCGGAATATTTTGTTAAAGATATTGGCGAAAATGGTAGCGTATTAAATACTTCTAGTGCTAATATTCGTGCCAGTATTCCCATCGGACAACCCCGAATTTATTATGGAGAAATTAGTAATACTCATGTCATGACTGGAACAAAAGTTAAAGAATTAGATTATCCCAGTGGTAGCGATAATGTTTATAATAGCTATGATGGATTAGGTGGTATTCAGATCAACTCCCTATGGAAAAGATGGCTATTTTCCATATATTTAAAAGACTGGAGGATGATATTTACACAGGATTTTCTGCCAGAAACTAAAGTATTATTTCGACGAAATATTAATCAACGAATTCGCACCATTGCTCCTTTTTTAAAATTTGATAGTGATCCTTATTTAGTTGTAGCAGATGCCCATATAGATGGTCAAAATCAACAATTTCCTGGTAAAGAAAATTATCTTTATTGGATAGTTGATGCTTACACCACAAGCGATCGCTATCCTTACTCAGACACCGGTAAAAATAGTATTAACTATATCCGTAACTCTGTTAAAGTCGTCATTGATGCTAATAACGGTACAGTCAGATTTTACATTGCTGATGCTTCCGATCCATTAATTACGGCTTGGTCAAAAATATTTCCTAAAATGTTTCAACCACTGAAGAATCTACCCGTCAATCTCCGCACTCATCTCCGCTATCCAGTAGATTATTTTAAAATTCAGTCTGAACGCTTAATGATCTACCACATGACAGATCCCCAAGTATTTTATAATCGAGAAGATCAATGGCAAATTCCCAATGAAATCTATGGTAACGAAAGCCGTAAGGTTGAACCATACTATTTAATCACCAGTCTCCCCAACGTTTCCTTTGAAGAATTCATCCTCCTACTTCCCTACACACCCAAACAACGCACCAACTTAATCGCTTGGTTAGCAGCACGTTCCGACAGTGAAAACTATGGCAAATTAGTATTATATAACTTTCCCAAAGAACGCTTAATTTATGGACAAGAACAAATTGAAGCTAGAATAAATCAAGATCCAGTTATTTCTCAACAAATTTCCCTCTGGAATCGTCAAGGTTCAAGAGTAATTCAAGGTAATCTTTTAGTAATTCCTATTGAACAATCATTACTCTACGTTGAACCAATTTATTTAGAAGCCACACAAAATAGTTTACCAACATTAGTGAGAGTAGTAGTAGCCTATGAAAATCGCATCATCATGGCACCCACCCTAGAACAATCACTACAAGGAATCTTTCAACCAGAACTCGCACCACCAGCAACTATTATTCGTCCCCTAGAAGACGAAATTGGCTAACTCCTCCCGTAAGGGATACAGGATGTCCAGGATTAAAGGATGAACAGGATGAAACCAGAGCTTTTATTACCAATTACTTATTACCAGCCTCAACGAGATAACTAGCAACTTGAGTTACTAACTGTATTTTTAATATCCACGTACTACTTCAGGTATATATTCACATAATAAAAAACAAAACTATTGACAGAGATAACTAATCTTTACTTTTGATAAACCTATAATCAGAAGCCATATACAGCTTTACCCAAACCAATCATAGACCTAAATTAAAAGTTTCAACATCGAACATCAGTCACAATTAAAACAGACTTTATATTGAGGGGTTTGCTACTTGGTTCTGTCACAGTTGTCAATTACAGCGCTTTCTGATGTTATGATGTACGGTTTTTATATCCGTATGTGGGCAGGGCCTGCGCCCTCCATTGTATTTCATAAAAACGAGAATTGCTGTAAGAACCATTATAGATAATTAAGGAAAATAAGATGTATATAGAGCAGGTATTGGGAAATACATTCATGACCGACAATACCAACTTGTCCATTCGTCAAGGTGCAGTTCAACAAGAAAAAGTCCAAGTGCAATATCACAACATCCAAATACCAGATTTAGCACTATCTTTAGCTCCTCTGGGATTTATTTTTGTTTGGGCTATTTTTCTCCTGCTTTTTCATAAAATCCGCACCAATGCAGATGATCAGGTATGTGTAAAAAACAAAATTCTACAAAAAGTCCCTTGTAAAAAATGTCAATTTTTTGCCAATAACCATTATTTAAAATGTGCCGTCAAGCCTGATACTGTTCTCACAGAAGAAGCCATAGACTGTTCTGAATACGTGCCAAAAAAAGTTAGCTTTTCCCATAAAAACTTATTTCACTAAATACCAGATCCCCGACTTCTTAAAGAAGTCGGGGATCTATTTTTGAGCTAAGTAATGGGACAGAATTAATTACACAACTGATTTTTCTGTTCCCTGTTCCCTGACCACACAAGTAAATTCACAGAATCAAACCGGATTCCTATACATAATGGTTAATTTGTACAGTACGTAAGTCCTAATTTCTTACATCTGAAATTAAAATCAATTTTACCACAAGCCGCTGCTGAAATTAGTTAAGATAGAATTATCAACAATTTAGCAATTAAAAGCAGAATTAAACGCAGATTTCGGGAAAATTCCCTATCAGATATAAAATATAAGAATTGAATAAAAGTTAAATATGCGATTACTACACACAATGCTTCGCGTCGGTAATTTAGAAGATTCCTTGAAATTTTACTGTGATGTTCTGGGAATGAAGTTACTTCGCCGTAAAGATTACCCAGCGGGAGAATTTACCCTGGCTTTTGTCGGTTATGGAGAAGAAAGTGATCATTCAGTTTTAGAACTCACCCACAACTGGGGCGTAGAAAAGTATGATTTAGGTAATGCCTATGGTCATATTGCTTTGGGTGTGGATGATATTTACGCTACCTGTGAGACTATTAAACAACTGGGTGGTAAAGTAGTTCGAGAACCAGGACCTATGAAACATGGTTCAACCGTCATTGCTTTCGTGGAAGACCCAGATGGTTATAAGGTTGAATTGATTCAGTCGAAAACTCCAGCATAATTGAGGGTAGCGGGTAGGAAGAGAACTTCTTTACCCATTACTCAATTCCCCCCTAAACTTAAATTACAAGTCTAAAATCTAAAATTTTACAAATGCAGCCTACAGATCCTGATAAATTTACTGATACAGCCTGGGAAGCGGTAACGAAATCCCAAGACGTGGTTCGTGCTTATAAACAACAACAATTAGAAGTTGAACATTTAATTCTCGCCCTTTTAGAAGAACCTACCAGCCTAGCTACAGCCATTCTCACCCGTGCGGAAGTTGATTCTGTGCGCTTCAAACAACAACTAGAGGCCTTTACCCAACGTCAACCCAAGGTTGGTAAAAGTGATCAACTTTACCTAGGGAGAAATTTAGATATCCTCTTAGACAAAGCTAATGAAATTAGAGCCAAAATGAGAGAGGAGGAAATCTCAGAAGGGCATATAATTTTAGCGTTTGCAGATGATGAACGTGTTGGTAGACGATTATTTAAAAGCTTAAATATAGATCTTGCTCAGGTAGAACTTGGGGTTAAATCTACTCGCAATAGTCCCAAAGCAAAAGCATCTTCAAAAGCAGAAGCAGATGTAGCAGAGGAGGCTTTGAAAAGATTTGGACGAGATTTGACAGAACAAGCAAAAGCAGGAAAATTAGATCCTGTGATTGGGAGAGATGATGAGATTCGCCGGGTAATTCAGGTATTGTCTCGACGTAGCAAAAACAACCCTGTATTAATTGGTGAGCCGGGAGTTGGCAAAACTGCGATCGCCGAAGCTTTAGCCCAAAGAATGGTCAATGGTGACGTTCCTGAATCTTTGAAGAACCGCCAATTAATCTCTTTGGATATCGGTAGCCTGATTGCTGGAGCAAAATATAGAGGTGAATTTGAAGACCGCTTAAAAAATGTCCTCCGTGAAGTTACGGAATCAAATGGGCAAGTAGTCCTCTTTATTGATGAACTCCATACCGTTGTCGGCGCTGGTTCTAATCAACAAGGTTCAATGGATGCCGGAAACTTACTTAAGCCAATGTTAGCGCGGGGTGAATTGCGTTGTATTGGGGCAACCACCTTAGATGAATATCGCAAATTTATTGAAAAAGATGCAGCACTAGAAAGAAGATTTCAACAGGTATATGTAGATCAGCCAACAGTTGAAAATACAATTTCGATTTTGCGAGGTTTGAAAGAACGTTATGAAGTGCATCATAATGTTAAAATTTCCGATTCCGCTTTAGTCGCTGCTGCAACCTTATCAGCGCGGTACATTGCTGATCGCTTTCTACCAGACAAAGCCATAGACTTAGTTGATGAAGCCGCAGCGAAATTGAAAATGGAGATTACATCCAAACCTGCGGAATTGGAAACCATTGATAGACGCTTAATGCAGCTAGAAATGGAAAAGCTGTCATTATCTGGAGAGGAACAGAGTATTTCCCCAACAAGAGAACGATTAGAACGGATTCAACAAGAAATTGCTACTTTAACAGTCAAACAGCAAATATTTAACGAACAATGGCAAGGTGAGAAGCAGTTGTTAGAAGCTATTAGCGGGTTGAAAAAAGAAGAAGATGCAATGCGGGTACAAATTGAACAAGCAGAGCGAGACTATGATTTAAATAAAGCCGCTCAACTCAAGTACGGTAAATTAGAGGGAGTGCAAAGAGAACGAGAAGTCAAAGAAGCGAAACTTTTAGAAATTCAAACCCAAGGTTCAACTCTGTTGCGCGAACAAGTTACGGAAGCCGATATTGCCGAAATTGTTGCTAAATGGACAGGAATCCCGGTAAATCGGCTTTTAGAATCCGAACGGCAAAAATTACTGCAATTAGAAAGTCATTTACACGAACGGGTAATCGGTCAAGAAGAAGCCGTTTCCGCCGTCTCTGCGGCTATCCGTCGCGCCCGTGCGGGGATGAAAGACCCGGCTCGCCCCATTGGTTCATTTTTGTTTATGGGACCAACTGGCGTGGGTAAAACCGAACTCGCCCGCGCCTTAGCTCAGTTTCTCTTTGATTCTGATGATGCTTTGGTGCGTTTAGATATGTCCGAATACATGGAAAAACACTCAGTTTCCCGCCTCGTGGGTGCGCCTCCCGGATATGTTGGTTATGAAGAAGGGGGACAACTTTCCGAAGCAATTCGCAGACATCCTTACTCAGTTGTGCTTTTAGATGAAGTAGAAAAAGCCCATCCCGATATCTTTAATATTTTGTTACAGGTATTGGATGATGGTAGAGTTACGGATTCCCAAGGACGGGCGGTAGATTTTCGGAATACTGTCATAGTCATGACTAGCAACATCGGTAGTGAACATATTTTGGATGTAGCTGGTGATGACTCTAAGTATGATATGATGCGAAATAGAGTTATGGAAGGTTTGCGAAGTCACTTCCGCCCCGAATTTCTCAACCGTATTGATGACTTAATTCTATTCCACGCGCTTAATCGTTCAGAAATGGGGCATATTATCCGTATTCAACTCAAACGGGTGGAAAATCTCCTTAAAGAACAAAAAATCTCCTTTGAAATATCCCAGTCCGCTTGTGATCATCTTATCGAAGCTGGTTATGATCCGATTTACGGCGCACGTCCATTAAAACGGTCAATTCAGCGAGAGGTTGAAAATCCCCTAGCGACAAAGTTACTGGAAAATACTTTCATTGCTGGTGATACTATCATCATTGATAAAGCTGAAACCGGGTTAAGTTTTAGTAAAAAACTTTAAATAAATTTTCATTAATAAATAGGGGGCTTTCTATGGAACTGATTTCTTCATTAGGGATGACACCTGAGTTCGGTGTTAGGAGTTTCTCCTTCGGAGACGCTACGCGAACGGAGTTATGTTTTTTTCAACGAGATCATCAGGGTTTGAGACTCATACTTGGGGCAGTTTTCCACAAATTATCTTATGTCGAACTCAGGTGATGACAGGTTCGCAATATCTTTCCCAAGAAAGATTTATTAGTTATCATCATCAGTCGCGGTTATTGTTTTCGTTGGGTAGTCAGGTTGAAAATGTTCTAGAAATTGGTATTTTTAATTCTTTATTTACAGAAACACTCAGACAAAATAACTATAACGTCACCACTGCGGATATTGATCCCAATCTCCTCAATGGTGAACGGAAAAAAACCGAAATATGTAACGAAAAGTAAAGTTGCCCAAAACCTGTTCCTTGTTACCTTGTCATAACGACAATTTTTAACGCCAACCTACTGATCACCAAAATATATGACAACCAACCCACCAATTCTCACTTATACTCTGGAAGAAATATTATCTCGTTTGGATCAAAAGATAGAGAAGCAATTTACCGAAGTCAATCAAAAAATGGATCGGCAATTTGCTGAAGTCAACCAAAAAATGGATCGGCAATTTACCGAAGTCAACCAAAAACTAGAAACTATTGATGGTAGACTAAATAAACTGGAAATTGGACAAGCAGAACTATCAGGGGAAATTAAAACCTTAGATAAAAAACTATCAGGGGAAATTAAAACCCTAGACGAAAAACTATCAGGG
>NZ_JAQMSE010000176.1:0-12852 GCF_028330045.1 Aphanizomenon sp. CS-733/32 | reverse complement strand
ACTAGAAGTCGCAGCTACACAGACGAAACCCACCTTCGTGGGTTCAAAAGCCTTGATTTTTCGTTAGTCCACGCAGGTGGACTTTGTTTGTGTAGTAGCGATTTCTAATCGCCGGAAACTTTTCAAACATCCTCTAAAGCACAGATGTAGCTGACTTAGGAAGCTACATCTTCAAGGGTTTTCGGCATTTCCCTTATAAAAGCCTAAAAAGCTTGTTTGATCAGTTATTTAAATTTCGATCTGCGTTACTAAGTGGTAGTTTTTAATAAGCACTATAAGACAATATTTTAGATATTTGCTGTTAACGCATTATTGTCGCGGAACATTTATTAGCGATCGCCCATCATTTATATCTGTCAGGTTTTGGGAGCGAAAACAAAACACCCATGACGAATAAATGATCATTAATGTCTCAGGGTTGTAATTGCAAGTATATTGCCAAACTTGGCGGAATTTTCCAATGCGGAAACCTATTCCCTAATTTTCTACGTAAGAACAGCTTAAAGTAAGTAAAACAGATTCAACTTTGACCCGGTACAACCAAAAATATCTTACCAGGAAAATTGATACCTACTTGATCAAAAAATCTTATGTTGATTATTAGAAAAAGTGATAATATAATCGCAGGATATGGTTGAAAGTTTTTGCATAAGTTAATTGCATTGAAGTTTAACGATTAGTTAATCAATTGTTAGCCTTGTAAAAGCTATGATTGTGGTATTAGTGGCAGCCATGCCTATTACACAGGTTTCAACAAGAATTCGCGTTTGTAAACAGTTAGCTACAGCGAACTCAAGTTATCCATATAAAGGTGTGAGGAGAAAAGGAAAAATGTCTAATATTTTGTGGAAATCCTTGGTGGTTAGCCCAGCAATTTTGGGAGCAGCACTGTTAGCATCTTCAACAGCAATTGCCGCACCCAGTACCAACCAGGAAGCATCGTCAATAGAAACTTCCTCTACAACAGAAGTTTCTCAAAAGCCAACAACATTAGCAACAGAAACCAAAGAAGCCCAAATTTTGGCTCAGGTTAACCGCTACAGCAACGAAAACAATACTTCTTTAAATCAGGTAACATCAGTTTCCCAATTCTCTGATGTTCAACCTACAGATTGGGCATTCCAAGCTTTGCAATCTTTGGTAGAGCGCTATGGCTGCATTGCGGGTTATCCCAATGGCACATATCGCGGTAATCGGGCTTTAAGCCGTTACGAATTTGCCGCTGGGTTAAATTCTTGTTTAGATCGTGTAAATGAATTGATTGCCACAGCAACCGCTGATATGGTAACAAAGCAGGATTTAGCAACATTGCAGCGTTTGCAAGAAGAGTTTTCGGCGGAATTGGCAACTTTACGCGGTCGAGTAGATGCCTTAGAAGGGCGGACTGCTGAATTAGAAGCGAATCAATTCTCCACTACCACTAAATTAAAAGGTGAAGCCATTTTTGCTGTCACCGACGTTTTTGGTGGTGAAACAGGCAAAGCTAACCGGGCAGTTTTCCAGAATAGAGTGCGTTTAGGTTTAGAAACCAGCTTTACAGGTAGAGATATATTAACCACCCGTTTGGCTGCTGGTAATGCCACAGGCTTTAGTCTCAGAGATAATGCGAATACTGCGATTAATGCTGGTGGAGTTGGCAAACAAACCTTTGAAGTTGGTGCAACTAACCCAGCTAACAGCGTTAAGATTGACAAATTAACCTATGAAGCGCCTGTAGGACCTGCAAGAGTTTATCTTTCAGCCAGTGGTGGACAACATAGTGATTATGCCGCTGTTAACAACCCCTACTTCTTTGATAAAACAGATGGTGGTAAAGGGGCTTTAAGTACCTTCGCATCTGAAAACCCCATCTACCGGATTGGTGGTGGTTCTGGTATTGCCTTGAATGTACCCTTTGGGAAAGCTGGTGATAGTTTCTTGAAACCAAGTTCTCTCACATTAGGTTACTTAGCTTCAAATGCTAATGATCCTAGCCCCAGTAATGGCTTGTTTGATGGCAACTATGCGGCTTTAGGTCAGTTGAACTTTAACGTTGGTAATCGCGTTGCTTTGGCTGCCACCTATGTCCATGGTTATCAAAAACCAGGTACTACCTTATTTGATTCAGGACTTGGTGGTGGTGCTTTAGTAGGCACTGCACAAGCGAATACTTTAGGTGCTACTAGTGCCTCTTCCAGCAACTCCTACGGTATTTCCGCAGCTATCAAGCCCAGCAATAAACTATCATTGAGTGGTTTCGTATCCTATCATGATGTTACAGGCTTCGGAGCTAATGATGATAAAGAAGCTTGGAGCTATGGTGTCGGTTTAGCTTTACCTGATTTTGGTAAGAAAGGTAACGTCTTGGGTATCTTCGGTGGCGCTCAACCTTACTCACTAGGGCCGACTGGTAGAGAGACTCCATACCAAGTAGAAGGCTTCTATAAGTATCGCGTTTCTGAAAATGTATCCGTAACTCCTGGAGTTATTTGGATGACATCTCCTGGACAAAATAATACCAGTAATGATGCCTTTATTGGTACACTCAGAACAACTTTTAGCTTCTAAACTGTTAAAAATCGGTTCATAAGTTCAATACCTTGTCCAAATTTAAAAAAGCCTTGATTTGTAGGTTGGGTTGTGGAACGTAGACGTATCCCTGCGGGACACTGCGTGAACGCGGAGCAATTAGCATGAAACCCAACAAGGCAGAAAATGGAGAAGGTATTGTAAGTTGAAACGTTGTTTGACCCTGCCTCATGGCGGGGTTTTTTTGTGGAGAGTAAAAACCCCAGTGGAGAACCGGAGTATACTGTAAAAGAGATGAACTATCAGGTTTTGCTGATTTTCATCCTTCAATTTTGATCTTGGACTATTGCTTGTGGAACTATCATGTAAATCTGAATACGCAATTTTGGCGTTATTAGAGATGGCTACTCATTATGAAAACGGTGAACCGATGCAAATTCGGCAAATTGCTCTGCAACAAAAGATACCTGATCGCTATTTAGAACAACTGTTAGCAACTTTGCGGCGGGGGGGTATAGTTAAAAGTCAACGGGGTTCAAAAGGTGGCTATTTACTGGCGCGAGAACCTCGGAAAATTAGTATCTTTGAAATTTTAGAATGTTTGGAAGGTTTGGATGTGCAGACTGGTGAACAAAATACTAAAACCACAAGTTTAGATAATTCTGTGGTGTCAGAAATTTGGCAGGAAGCACGTCAAGCGGCAAATTTAGTGTTACAAAATTATTCGCTTCAGGATCTTTGTGAAAAACGGGATTCCCGGAAGCAGTTGGATATCATGTACTACATTTGAAGACAGAAAATTTTATGATGCGGATTGTTGAAAATATTACGGAATTGGTGGGACGGACACCTTTAGTGAAGTTAAACCGGACTCCTCAAGAATTAGGTTGTGTGGCGACAATTCTCGTGAAATTGGAAAGTATGAACCCTTCGTCATCGGTAAAGGACAGGATTGGGGTAAGTATGATTATGGCGGCGGAAAAGGAAGGATTAATTGCCCCTGGGAAGACGATTTTGGTAGAACCAACATCGGGAAATACTGGGATTGCTTTGGCGATGGCAGCGGCGGCTAAGGGTTATCAATTGATTTTAACTATGCCGGAGACGATGAGTGCGGAACGGCGGGCGATGTTAAGGGCTTATGGGGCCCAGTTGGAACTCACGCCGGGAATTGAGGGGATGAGTGGGGCGATTCGGCGGGCGCAGGAGATTGTGGATAGAACACCATACTCATATATGTTGCAACAGTTCCGCAATCCGGCTAATGCCCAAATTCACCGAGAAACTACGGCGGAGGAAATTTGGGCAGATACGGATGGATTGGTGGATATGATTGTGGCGGGAGTGGGGACTGGAGGGACGATTACGGGGGTGGCGGAAGTTTTGAAGGCCCGGAAACCGAGTTTTCAGGCGATCGCTGTTGAACCAGCTAATAGCCCGATATTATCGGGGGGTAAACCAGGTCCCCATAAAATTCAGGGCATTGGGGCAGGTTTTATTCCCCAAGTCTTAAAGGTAGAATTGATTGATGAGGTAATTACGGTGACTGATGAGGAGGCGATCGCCTTTAGTCGCAGATTAGCCAGGGAGGAAGGACTACTATCGGGTATTTCCAGCGGTGCAGCCCTCTGTGCAGCGGTCCGTGTTGCCCAACGTCCAGAGAATCAGGGACGCTTAATTGTGATGATTCAGCCTAGTTTCGGTGAGAGATATTTAAGTACACCCTTATTCCAAGACCTAGAAGCGAAAACAGCAACTAGTGCCAATTAACAATCTATTGGATTCATGTCCGATTTTAACCACTACGACACCCTAAAAGTTAGTAACAATGCCAGTCTTGCGGAGATTAAACAAGCTTATCGCCGCTTGGTGAAAATTTTTCATCCTGATAGTAATCAACAAATCACAGACAATGAACAAATTATTCGTGTTAATGCTGCCTATGAAATTTTAAGTGACAGTAAAAGTCGTTTCCATTATGATGAAAAACTCCGTCACGGTCAGCAAAAATTTCATCAAGTTCGCCAAAAACGTACAGAATATGCCCAACAGCATCACAAAGCAACTAGGAAAACAAGAAAAGATGTTGATGAAAACGTCGAGGAATGGTTACGTATAGTTTATAAACCAGTAAACCGCATACTTTCGACAATTCTCAATTCTTTAGAATCACAAATTGACGAATTAGCCGCAGATCCTTTTGATGATGATCTTTTAGACGAATTTCAGGATTATTTAGAATCCTGTCGGGAAGATTTGCGAGACGCACAAATTAAGTTTCGTTCTTTGCCAAATCCTACTAGTTTTGCAGCCGCAGCAGCCCATATTTACTATTGTATGAGTCAAGTGGCAGATGGAATAGAGGAGTTAGCCTACTTCCCATTAAGCTATGATGATCGTTATTTGCACACAGGACAAGAATTATTTCGGATAGCAAAAAGACTGTATCGGGAAGCCCAAGAATCGGTTAGTTGATGAGACATAAGTAGGGGTTGCTGATAGCGAAGCGTGGCGTAAGCCATAAAACTTGTCTGTGAGGGCAGGCAAGAGAGGCAAGAGAGGCAAGAGTGAAGAGGGTTTGGGCGATTTTACTTTTCTTTACACAGATTGGTTTTATTGTGTTTACCTACTTACTCAAAATTACAAAATATCATCAGCGATAACCGTACCACCAACAGCATAAACTGCGTTAAAGCCGATTCTTCCTGCCCAAATTGAGGCATCAGATTGTTTTGCTTGTAATCGGCGACTTGTAATGATGACTCTTGCATCCCAGCCAGTTATTATTTAATCTAACCTAAGATACATCAAGATTATATCTAAGAAAAGATGTGAAATATTAGTCTATCTTTGAAAATGGTAACCAGCACTGATATTGCTGTTACTGAGGTAAAAAATGTTGTCATATTTTTTCATTGCACTCGCTACAGCTTTAAGTTTGCTGATTGTTGATTTAGTTGTTCCCGGTGTGGATATTGCTAATTTTCCCGCAGCTTTAATTGCTGCTGTTGTGATTGGTTTAATTAATAGTGGAGTTAAACCAACTATCAATGTCTTGTCTTTACCTTTGACATATCTCACATTAGGTGGATTTTCCCTAATTATTAACGGAATCTGCTTTTGGTTAGCATCAGTTTTAGTTCCAGGTTTTCAAGTTCAAGGATTTATCGCTTTTATTATCGGTCCTGTAGTTCTTTCTTTAGCTAATACCTTTCTCAGTAAATACTTCGCAGAAAAAGGTTTTGAATTACAAGATAGTCAATAAGTCAACCCAACTTTAAAACTAGGAAATATCCATGAACTTACTGCGTATACTTATCGGTTTATTTCTACCTCCCTTGGGGGTTTTTCTCACCGTTGGCTTTGGTCCAACTTTGTTAATTAACATTTTGCTGACTCTGCTAGGTTGGCTTCCTGGTAGCATTCATGCAGTTTGGGTAATTGTCAAGCATGAAGAAAATATTAATAGAGAGGAAGGTACTTATTAAGTATAACAAGCAACAAGAATAAGATCTCCGACTTCTTAGAGAAGTCGGGGATCTAAAGTCTAAAGGATAGTTACTCATTAAGCACGAATATCTTTATCTTTGAACAAATCAGCCGTTGCTAATAGTAACTCACGCAAAGTTTGCTTTAATTGACGTTCTTTTTTCGCTATGACTGCACCTGCGTCTGTCAATTTTTTTTCTAGAAGTGAGTAACTTTCTTTTACTTGTGCTGTGATAGACTCGGCTTTGGGATGGGATTTATCACACCATTGTTTGGCTTCATTTAAATAGTCCTGTACTTCTTGATCACTTCCACTATAATGTGCCGATAAATTGGCTCGAATAATTGCTGACTGCGCTTGTAATTGTGCATAGCGTTTTTTTAATAATCCTATTTCTTCACTATCTTTGATAGAATCAATGGCTGAATCAATCGCAATTTTTGTATCTGCTGATTTATCTTGACTTGTTTCAACTATCTTCGTTAAAATTCCTTCAATTTCTGCTTGTAGTTCTTCTTCTTCCCTATCCAATTGAGCTTGTAATTGCTTAATTTCGGCTTGAGTCTTGACAATATCTGAGTGTTTTCTCAGATTTATCCCTTCCATCGCTCCTTCAATTGAAGCTACCACTCCTTCTTTAACTTCACTACCTTTTTCTTGTAAATTATCAATGACAGTAGACACAGCATCATTAACTAAATTACGCAGTTCATGAGAACCTTCTTGAAACTCAGAACCTACTTGAGAAACAGCAGATTTGACAATTTCCCGAATGCGTTCAGCTTTTAATTGTCCTGTTTCTTTAGCTTGGTGTAAATCTATTTGAATTTGTTCTTTAATGTTCTTATGGGTGGTCATATTAAATACAAATCTCATTACAACACTTGCAATCATTATGGCGGACTCTTCTTAGATGTGAACACCCTCTAAAGAGATAAAATCATATCTATCTTTTGGCGATTACAAAGATGCTTCCAGCACCGTACACAAGCAAAGTCTACCTTCATAGATTCAGCAATTAGAAGTTTTTAACCCACGCAGGTGGGTTTTGTCTGTATAGCCGCGACTTCTAGTCGCCAGGAATTTTTTAGTTAAATGTTGCCAATTTATGAAATAATCAATATTGGTCAATAACTAAATTTTAAATTATGTGGCAGGTAAATATCACTTGCGATGGTGAAGCGTGGAAAGTGTACGGAGTTGAATTTAAGAAAATGGTAGAAAATTACCAAGCCGAATTGATTGGTTCTAAAAAAATGCCAGATGGAAAACGCATTATGTCCTATAAAATTGAGGATGTCAGCGAAGCAGAAGCTTTTCAGGAACAATGTACAAACTTTATCGGCTTCATATCTGACTTTGTAACAAGATAAAAAATATGATGTTACCTCAAGAAAGCTATTTACAATTTACCCCTGATTTGAAAATTTGCCGAATTTTAAATGGAATGTGGCAAGTTTCGGGAGGACATGGACGCATTAACCCCAAAACTGCGATTGAGTCTATGTTTCAATATGTTGATGCTGGTTTTACAACCTGGGATTTAGCAGACCATTATGGACCAGCAGAAGATTTTATTGGTGAGTTTCGTCGTCAACTGATAGCAACTCGTGGAGAAGAAGCTGTTAACAATATCCAAGCTTTTACAAAATGGGTTCCTCGTCCTGGGAAAATGACGAAAAAGTTGGTTGAGGAAAATATTGATATTTCTTTGAGAAGAATGGACGTTAAATCATTGGATTTAATCCAGTTCCACTGGTGGGAATATCGAGATGCTAATTATTTAGATGCTCTCAAATATATGGCAGAATTGCAAACTGAAGGTAAAATCAAACATTTAGCTTTAACTAATTTTGATACGGAACATTTGCAAATTATTACCGAAGCAGGAATCAAGATTGTTTCTAATCAAGTGCAGTTTTCTGTAGTTGATAGAAGACCACAGGTAAATATGGTTAATTTTTGTCAGGAACATGATATTAAGTTGTTTACCTATGGTAGTCTTTGCGGTGGTTTGTTATCAGAAAAGTATTGGAATAAACCAGAACTTAAAGGCTTAGAAATAAATACCACCAGTTTGAGAAAATACAAACAAATGATTGATAATTGGGGTGGTTGGGGACTATTTCAACAGTTACTAAATACTTTGAAAACCATTGCTGATAAACATCAAGTGAATATTGCTAATGTGGCTGTCAATTACATTTTAAGTCAGCCAGCGGTGGGGGGTGTAATTGTCGGTGCTAGATTGGGAATTGCCGAACATTCGTCAGATAATGCTAGGGTTTTTAGTTTCAATTTAGATGCTGAGGACATAGGGAAAATAGATGCAGTTTTTCAACAGTCAAAAGACTTATATAAATTAATTGGTGATTGTGGGGATGAATATAGGAGTTAGGATAGTTGTAGGGTGGGTTAGCAACAGCGCATAGTTACTAAGTTAATAGGGGTATTAGGTCAGATTAAGTAGGTGAACAGAATAAAACCAATCTGTGTAAAGAAAAGTAAAATCGCCCAAACCCTCTTCACTCTTGCTTCTTGCATGATTGCCTCTTGCCTTGCCATAAGGACGATTTTCAATGCTAACCCACTTACTTTCATTGACTTTACGCCAGTCAGTGTCACTGCTGACTGCTGTTCTCTAGCTGTTTAGTCCAAAGTCCAGTTAATAGTGATTTTACCTTCAGCAAATTGGACTAAAGCTGTTAATTCTTCTGCTGATCCTACCACTAATAAGCGATCGCCTAACAGCAGTGTAGTTTGACTATTGGGATAATCAATTTCTTCTCCATCAACCCGACAAATAGCCATTAAACTCACCCCAGTTAAATAACGCATATTCACTTCTTCTAAAGTCATGCCAATTAAAGGTGAATCTGCTGGTAAATCATACCAACGACGATTGAGATCACGGGTGACTTTTTGTAAATATCGAGAAACTTCAGCAGGAGAACTTTCAGGGCGTAAATCTAAATAATGATCTTGGCGAATTTGTTGCATTTTCTCTTGTACCACTTCTGGTAGCAAACCCACACCAATTAAGAGATGATTTACCATTTCCAAACTAGCTTCAAATTCTGGTTGGACAACCTCCTTTGCCCCCAATTGATAAAGAAGCTCAATATTTTTATCTTGGGTAGCACGGACAACTGTATCTAATTCTGGACAGACTTCCAAAGATCGTTTTAAGCATAGTCGAATACTAGCAGGATCTGGGAGTGCGATCGCCATTCCTTGAGCATGACTGACACCAGCGGTTTCTAAGACATGAAGACTCACCGCATTACCATAAACATAAGGTATTCCCGCTTCCCGTAACTGTTGAATCCGACTTTCTGATTGGTCAATTACCACCACAGATAATTGATATTGCTGTAACAACTTCACCAAATTTTTACCCAGTCGTCCATAACCACAAACTACGATATGATTTTTCTGTGGCAAATCTTCCGAGAAATCACGAGCTTGGTCATCCACCAAATATGGTTTTAGCCAAGGCATAGATTCAGCAAAATCGAATAAAAATGGCACTAATCGCAAAACAAAAGGAGTCAACATTAAAGTAACGGCAGTAGTTCCTAAAATTAGTAAATATATCCGCCGAGACACCAAACCCAAAGCTTGCCCTTCACTTGCTAAAACAAAGGAAAATTCCCCAATTTGCGCTAGTCCTAAACCCGCAATTAAAGCTGTTTTTAAAGGATAGCGAAACAATTTGACTAAAGGAGTAATAATTAAAAACTTACCCACAAAAACCAAAGCCACCAATCCGAGAATCAATTCTAGATTTTGCCATAAAAATACCGGATCAATCAACATCCCAATGGCAGCAAAAAATAAACTAGCAAATATATCCCGCAAAGGTTCAACAATAGTCAAAGTTTCATCAGCATATTCCACCTCAGAAATCATCAATCCAGCGACAAATGCCCCCATTTCGATAGATAACCCCAAGTATTCTGTGAATATGGCAATTCCTAAACAGATGGTGACAATACCTAATAAAAATAACTCCTTACTTTCCGTTCTGGCTAATAATCTGAGTAAGGGGGGAATCGACCAAATCCCCGCTACAATCGCACCAGCGGCAAATAAACCAATCTTTAGCAATGCCATCAGCACAGCAATGCCAATTACCTCTCCTGGTGCATGGAGGGCTGGTAAGACAGCTAACATTAGTCCCAGGGCTAAATCCTGGACAACCAACATCCCCAGCATCACCTGACCGTGAGGTGTTTCCGTCTCATTGCGTTCCATTAAGCACTTGAGAACCACCGCAGTGGAAGACAGAGACAAAATCGAACCCAAAAATACACCCTTAGCGGGTAAAGTTCCCCAAGCACCAGTGACACCACAGACCAAAACAGTGATGAGAATAGTGAGGATAATTTGTAAAGTACCACCTCCGAGAGCGATCGCCTTAACTTTCCTAAGTTCCGTCAAAGAAAACTCCACACCCAAAGCAAACAACAAAAACGCCACCCCAAACTGAGCCAAGGTTTCCACTTGGATAAGTTCCTTAATCAGTCGCAGTCCAGAAGGACCAACAACCATCCCACCAATCAGATATCCCAGCAAAACAGGTTGTTTTAACAGCGCAGCTAATAGTCCACCGCAAGCCGCAACAGCAAACACCAAAACTAAATCAATAATTAAACGAAAATCTTCTTGCACCGGTTTTAATTAAGAACTATAAACAACCATATAGATTCAGCATACAAACTTTTAGCAATTTGCGGGGAGGGCTGGGATAGAAGAAAATATAGCAGGGGGGGCAGGGAGCAGGGGGAGGATTTATTGAAGATTCCTCTGCCCCTCTGCGCCTCTGCGAGAGCAAAAAATCTAATTCATGTACCCAAAAATCAGCCTAAAACCCGATAACCAATATCTCGGCGATAATACATTTCATCAAATTGAATGCTCCTTATACCTGCATAGGCTTGAGCTAAAGCTGCTTGAAAATCCTCACCCAAACCAGTAATATTTAACACCCTACCACCATCTGTCACAACTTGCTGGACGGCATTTAACCTTGTCCCCGCATGAAAAACCGTCGCCCCGGAGGTCTCGGTTGCGGCCAGACCAGTAATTACCTTGCCTTTGGCATACTCTCCCGGATAACCACCAGAAGCAGCCACCACCGTCGCCGCAGCCCCTTGTTTCCAAGCAATCGGCGGCATATCTCCTAACCGCTGTTCTATACAAGCCAAAATTAAATCTTCTAAAGGTGTTTCTAACATTGGTAAAATCACTTGGGTTTCTGGATCACCAAAGCGACAATTAAATTCTAAAACCCGAAAATCCCCATCTGGTGAAATCATTAACCCCGCATACAAAATGCCTCGGTAGTCAATGCCCCTAGCCTGTAAGGCGTGAATAGTTCTTTCTAATACTTCTGTTTGTACCCGTGCCATTAACTGCGGTGTCGCTATTGGGGCGGGAGCATAAGCACCCATGCCTCCAGTATTGTCTCCTGTATCACCTTCACCAACGCGCTTATGATCTTGAGCAGGTAATAATGGGCGAATGGTTAAACCATCGGTGAGAGCTAAAATAGATACTTCCTGTCCGACTAAACATTCTTCAATGACAACGGAACTACCAGCAGATCCAAATTGCCCTTGAAAAATTGCCTCAATTGCTTCTTCAGCTTGGGCAATGGTTTCGGCAACTGTTACCCCCTTTCCAGCCGCTAAACCATCGGCTTTAATCACAATGGGCGCACCTGCGGATTCGATGTAAGCTTTTGCTGGGGCTGCTTCTGTAAATACCGCAGATTTAGCAGTGGGAACTCCGGCTTCTGCCATTAAGGCTTTAGCCCAGGCTTTACTTGCTTCTATTTGCGCCCCTTCCTTATTTGGACCAAATACCATTAAGCCTTGATTTTGCAAATAATCAGTAATTCCCTGAGCTAAAGGTACTTCTGGTCCAACAATTACTAGAGGAATATCATTATTTACCGCATATTCGCTAATACCAGCAAAATCATCCACTGCTAAGGGCAAGTTTTCACAACCGGGCATAGTTGCAGTACCACCATTACCTGGTACACAGACCACTTGCTCGATTTGATCAGATTGCAGCAGTTTCCACGCTAGAGCGTGTTCCCGTCCCCCATTCCCGATAACTAAAACTTTCACTTATTTCCTCGCGCGTAATCCAGCAAAACGAGAATATATGATACCATCTTCAATTGTCCAAGCTGGTAATCTGGCTAGATTTAGGGTTTGTGTATCGAAGGAGCAAACCGCTTGCAGCAGCACTTCGCGATCGCACAATCATAATCTAATAATATGCTCTTAGTTTTATCCTAGATGCTATTTATCAAATATGTTGTGATAAGCTTAAATTATAGAAAATCAATAATACTTTTGATATTTATAACTTTTAGCAATTTGCCTTTAGATTTTCTTAATAATTAATTGAGAATCTTTTCTATTTATCAACGAGGTTGCTATACTTTCAGCGATTTGCTATAATTTCAGAGAATTTCATAATTGGTTTATTATTGTCAATTTTGGATTTTTCAGAAGATGTTAGTCTCAAACCCTTTATTGACAGTAGTTTCAGAAATTGATTTCCCAGGCTAATACAAAACTTTACAAAAATTTTAGCCATAAATTTGCTCAGAAATGATCTAATTTGAGCGATAGTAGAAATTTACTATTGACAAATTGACAAATAAGTGGTCATTAACCTTTCAACGTTATTAATTTTAGCTTAATCAGCAGAAGCCCCACGTCTCACTCTTAGGAGCGTGGGATGAATGCGAGTGAGTTGAGTTGCGTAGCCCAAATTGTATTTGAGCGTAGCGAAAACAAAGAAGGCTACAGCGACGAAACGAACAAAATATT
>NZ_JAQMSE010000175.1:0-12701 GCF_028330045.1 Aphanizomenon sp. CS-733/32 | reverse complement strand
TCCAAATGTGGTTTTAGTGTGTCTCGTAATAAGTTAATCTGGTTCATAGGGGTTTCTTTGATTGTGTGGTAACTTTCTATGAAACCCTTTCTCTGTTTCCTTTGCAAGCTTTTTCTCTATTTTTTGTCCTGTACAGAGAACATAATTCTCCCATCTATCATCGCCTAAGTAGGTTGGCGTTAAAAATTGTCGTTATGGCAAGGCAAAAGGCAAGAGGCAAGAGGCAAGATAGGACAGGTTGATTAAGTTATGGCAAGGCAAAAGGCAAGAGGCAAGAGGCAAGAGGCAAGAGTGAATAGGGTTTGGGCGATTTTACGTTTCTTTACACAGTTTGGTTTTATTGTGTTCACCTACTTAATTCGTAAATTAATGTCAAACAATTATTCTCAGCTTCTATGGTCGTTAGGCAAAGCCGTAAAGCACCCTACAAATACTACACATTGTGGAAAAACTTCATTTTCTCTGATTTTATCAAAGTGATAAAATAATTAAATTTATCTAACTAAATATAATTTTACCTGTTAAATAGTAGATATGATAAATTCCAGATATTCCAGAACAAATGGAATTAATTACCTATTATGCAAATTCATACAAATGGCTTTTCATGGTTTGATGTAGCAGATGATGTCAAAGAATTATTGATCTTAGCGGCAAAGACTTGGGAAAATACCGAAGAATCTACAAAATATATGCAGCAAGCGTTAGCTAAAACAGGAGATAACACAGATGTTTTAGTTGCAGCTTATAGATATTTTTACTACAAAAATAATTATGTCTTAGCACTGACAACAGCAGAGAAAATAACCGCTAAAATAAAAAAAGCGGAAAGTCTACCTGATGATTGGCAAGAACTTAAACCCATTCTAGTTAACCGTCACGAAGAATATCAAATCAGATTGTACTTAACTGCTTATGCTGCTTCTGGTTTGGTATTAGCTAAACTAGGAAAGATAGAAGAAGCGAAAGAAATTAGTACGAGAATCAAAGGTATTGATGACAAAAATGATTTTGGTGCTGGTATTCTTCTCGATATTTTAACTCGTCCACCAGAAGCAGATGATTAAATCTGGGGATAGGAAAAAACTCCTACAAATGACAAAGCAATCAACAAATTACGAATCATGAATAATTGGTTATCTTTCAACTCAAATTCCCATCTAATATCCTCATTGTCTACCCAGGATACTGTGATTCTACCGGGAATGCCTACATCTCCCCTAACTCCTGTAACTAAAATGCCTCAAACCTCTCCTCCTATAATTTTTTTACCTAGTTCTCCACAGTCAATAGTTTAAAAATTATGCACGGTCGGGATTTATTTGTTGCTGAAACCGGAGAATATCAAGTTTATCAATCAGCAAGATCATGGGATTTATTGCGTGATAATTATCGTCTCTATCGCTTTTTAACGGAAGTCGAAGATGTTCTTAAAAATGTCGAAGATGAATCAACGCGACTACCAGAAATTAGAAAGTTGGTAAGACGATTAATTATTAATTCCTATTGGGTACAAAGTCAATCTTTACAACCTGATGCAAAAACGGGAGTCTCTGTTTTACTATTATATGATGAATTAGGATTTCCCCTAACTGTGCAAACAGTAACATTTGTACCGGGGACAAGTTCTAATATTCATAATCATGGAACATGGGGAGTAGTTGCAATCTTAAAAGGTCAAGAAAAAAATACATTTTGGCGACGTAGTTCTCACCCAGATTTTCCTGACCAAATTGAAAAAACAGGCGAAATAAATTTATCTCCTGGTGATATTGTGAGTTTTACACCGCAAACAATACATCAAGTGCAAGCCATTGGTGAAGAACCAACAGTAACATTTAATATTTATGGAGAAACCAACCCAAAACAGAGATTTGAATTTGACGTAATTAACCACAGTGCTAAAAACTTTTAAAAGTAGTGGCAAAAAACTAAATAACAGATTATGCTAATGAATATTATAGAGATTAAGATCCCAGACTTCTTTTTAGATATTGTCGAGAAATGGATAATTAATCTTAGAAGTCGGGGATATAAATTTATCTGCGGTTAATTATTTCCTATCCAAATATCCAACCATAACCTCATAGGAGAAACAGCAATGGCCAGAGTAATTTTCTATGAAAAACCAGGCTGTAAAGGTGGTATAAAGCAAAAAGTTTTGCTCACAGCCGCAGGTCATGAAGTAGTAACATATAATCTATTAACAGAACCTTGGACAGTGGAAAAATTACGGTCATTTTTTGGCGATCGCCCGGTCAGTGAATGGTTCAATAAAGCCGCACCTAGTGTAAAATCAGGAGAGGTCAATCCTGAAAACATCACCGCTGAAAATGCTTTAGTCATGATGCTAAGAGATCCCTTATTAATCCGTCGTCCCTTGATTCAAGTAGGGGATAAAAGAGAAGTCGGCTTTGATGTTGAGAAAATTGACGCATGGATAGGCTTAAAAGCCGTAGATGAGTCTTTAAAACCAATGAGTGAAAACCTCATGCAGCAGAACCTCCAAGGCTGTTCTCATGGACATAATCACGACCACGATCATGGTAAAGGTAGTTGCAAAAATCACTGATAAGGACATGAGGTATTAAAAAAAGGCGTTGCTGATTCAGGGTACGAATTTTAGTCTCACGCAAAGGCGCACTGAGGTTTGAGTTTTAAAGGTTAAATTTGTGAGTTTCATACCTCAATATGGCTACGCCACGCAGGCTATCAGCAACGCCATTTATCTATAATCCTGTGTTTGAATGTTCCGTAACCTCGCTGCATCACGCATACCATAATCAGTGCGAGTAAAGCGATTTAGCTGCATTTCAAAAAATTCCCGATTTGCTTGTAAATGCTTGGGGTTTTCATCATCTAAAGGATACAAAAGGGCAGTTCTTAAAGCTTGAATTACCGCCGATGTGACATTATACATGGAACGTTGAAAAGTAATCCCCAATTGAATCAAAATATCCTCTTCTCCTCGACAATATTCTTGATAATAATCAACAAGATATTGAGGCAAAAAGTGTAACATATCTTGCATTAATAATGTGGGGGGAATGCCTGCTGTACCAACGGGAAAGACATCGGCGTAAAGAATGCCATAATGGAAGTCTTTTTGATCTTCGGGAACTTGTCCTGCTTGAGCATTATAAGACTTTGTACCTCTAAATGGGGCTGTGCGATAAAAAACAGCTTCCACATAAGGTAATGCGGCTTCGTATAACCAGGTAAAACCTTTAGACTTGGGGATGATTTCATAACATTCACCATCAATATAAACATGATGATAAATGGGACGACCGGCGATCGCAAATATGCCATTAACAAGGAAATTCATAGCATCGGGTACACCTTGGAAACCACCTTCATCATAAATGTCTGACATTTCAAAAAATACCGGTGCCATGACTTCCCAGAAAAGTCCGAGATTAGAATAATAGGACATCATCCGGCACTGTTCCAAGAACATATCGGGAAACAGCTTATAAAGTCCTAACATCAGGGGATTTTTCCGAAAATAAGCTTTAATGGCTTGATCAGCATTAGCTTTATATTCTTCGGAATCTAAATAGGCATCAAATTGGTTAACTGGTGCATACATTTTACGATGCCATAACATAGCTTGCATACAAGCTTCCGCAAATTCCATGTTGATTCTGTCATGGAATAAATGATGGAGTATCTTTGGCATTTTCATGGTTTCACCTTTTTCCATAAATGCCAAAAGTTCTGGGTGTGCAGTAGCTATACCTCGCCAAATTCTTAAATCAGCGTCATCACCTGCATAGTGATTATGTAAGTCTAAATATTCTGGGGGTAAGAAATATTTAAAAGCTGGTAAAGGATCTAAAAATACTCTTTCGGCAATATAAAGTAAGTCTCGCCAATAGAAATCCATTGGTACAGCATAAGCTTTATAAATACCGATAATTTGCATGAGGTTTTCTGGAGTATCTGGCAACATTGAACCGCCAGCTTCTAAACGATGAATAATTTCTGCAAATTCGTGTTTTGAAGGTGGGATTTTTGTATTTGGTTTAGCTGGAGTTTGTACCATAATATTTTTGGGTTGGTTAATAAAATTTTTTTGATTGCGGAACAGTTTTCTTCTTGATTTTTCTGTTCCTTGTTCCCAGTTAAGAGTTCCCTCTCTCAACGAGTGAATTTAATTTTGTCCGACTACTTACTTCAAGGCAATTACGGTTTTTGCGGTGGTGGGAACTGCCGCTACCATAGCGGTAGTTGTGGTTTCACTCCAACGCACTAACCAAACTGGTTGTACTCCTAAAAAGATAATTAGGAATGCCAAAATTAGGGCAGGGACTTTTTCATTCCATAATACTCTGGGATAGTAGGCTAGGTTATTTTGCAGTTTGCCAAAACAGGTACGATTGAGAAGAATGACAAAATAAACTGCGGTTAAACCAGATGCTACTACACATAAAATCGTGGGAATGGGGAAGGTAGAAAAACTGCCTTGAAAGGAAATAAATTCCGCAATGAAACCTGTTAAACCGGGGATACCAGCACTAGCCATGCCACTTAAAACTAGCAAGGCACTAATTAATGGTAAACCGCGAATAGGACTCATTAAACCATTCAGTTTGTCTAATTCTCTTGTACCAACTTTGGTTTCGATAACGCCGACTAAATGGAAGAGAATAGCAAGAATAATTCCATGACTAAACATTTGAGCGACTGCGCCAACTAATGCTAAGGGTGTGGCGGCGGCTGCTGCTAGTAAAATATAGCCCATGTGACCGATAGAACTATATGCTACCATGCGTTTGATGTCTTTTTGAGCGATCGCAACTACTGCCCCATAAATCGCGCTAATTGCCCCCCAAATGGCTAAAGTTGGGGCGATAATCTGCCAAGCATGAGGAAACATTCCCAAGCCAAATCGCAATAGTCCATAAGTTCCCAATTTGGCTAATATTCCCCCTAGCAAAATAGCGATAGGTGTGGAAGCTTCAACGTAAGCATCTGGTAGCCAAGTATGGAAAGGAATTAACGGAATCTTGATACCAAAACCTAAAACTATTCCTGCTAACAATACTAATTGCATTCCCGCAGAAATGTTTTGAGTTACCACAGCATCAAAGGCAAAACTACGAGAACCTGTTAACCATACCATGCCTAAAAATGTGGCTAAAATTAAAGCCCCAGAAATGGCTGTGTAAATCAGGAATTTCATGCCCGCATAGGCTCGTTTTTCTCCTCCCCAAATGGAGATTAGTAAATAAAAGGGAATTAATTCCAATTCATAGAATAGGAAGAACAGAAGCAAATTTTCTGATAAGAATGCACCCGCAACGCCACCACTAATAAACAAAATCAGGGAATAGAATAACCGAGGGCGTTCTGTATCTTTACCGCTGCTGTAAATAGCAATCCAAGTGAGGAAGCTATTTAATATCAACATTAATATTGATAATCCATCAACTCCTAGTTGATAATTTAAACCCAATGTTTCATTCCAAGGTAGATATTCTGTAAATTGCATCCCTGGATTGCTGATATCAAATTTTAACAAAATGGAAATATTCCACAGCAAAACTACACCTGTCACGATTAAAGATACTAACCGAATCTGACTTGCGGGAACATCTTTTGCTGGATAAAAACCGATGATTATAGCGGCTATAATTGGTAGCCAAATTAAAACACTCAACATATTTTATTAATTGGTAATTTGTAATTTTTAATTGGTAATCGGTAATAAATTATTCCCCTTTACCAATTGATTTACAAGAACTAAATGGTGATTTGGCAGTGATATTTAGAAAATTAAATCCATGAGTTGAATTCCCCAAAAAGGCCATGTTACCCAAGCACCTAAAACACCAACTCCTAAAAGCACTGTTAAGGCATAGGATTGAGTTTGTCCAGTGTTGCTATATTTCAAGCCTTCACCACCTAAAAGAGAGAATAAACCCACAAAGTTGACGATACCATCTACTACAAATCTGTCCAGCATATCGGCAAATTTAGAAAGTTGGGCAACGCCGAAAATAATGGTAATTTTGTAAAGTTTAGGGGTGTAAAAGTCGTAAGCAAATAAGTCTTGTAAACCTTGCCAGGGTAAACGAATTGGTTTAGGAATGTTGCCCAAGTAGATGATGCTGCTAATACTACAACCAAAAATGCTTGACCAAATTAATAGCAGTGCCACATCTTTATTTAAAGTTGCCCAATCGGGAAGTAATGATAAACTTTGTAAAACTAATGGTAGATGTAAAACAAAGCCGCATAAAATCATCATTGGTAAAACCATTAACCAAATAGCTTCAGGAGAACGTTCACTCATTTGTTTGGGTTTACCACCAAAAATTAAACCAAATTCTCTAGTTAAACTAAATGCAGTTAGGGCATTAACAACAATTACTATGGCGACTAAAATTGGGTGTGTTGCCCATAAACCATCAGCTAATTTGAATAATGCCCAAAAACTACCTAAAGGGGGAAAACCGATTAAACCCAATGTGCCGATAATAAAGGCTATCCCGGACATGGGACGACGTGACCATAATCCACCTAATTGGGTAACATCTTGGGTAACACTGTTCCAAACGATTCCCCCGGTACTCATGACTAATAATGCGGCGGCGAGGGCATGGGTGATGACTAATAGTAATGCTGCTTCATTTTGCTGTGTGCCTACGGCAATAAATACTAAGCCCATGTACACACTGACAGAATAGGATAAACAGCGTTTAATATCAATTTGAGCGATCGCAATTAATGCCCCACCAATGGCTGTCACTGCCCCAATCGCCACTATCACCGCAGATGCCACAGGGGATAAACTAAACACAGGTTGCAATTTAATTAATACCCATGCACCACTGGCAACCACCACCGAACTCCGTAAAATTGTACTGGGAACAGGTCCCTCCATTGCCTCATCTAACCATAAATGCAAGGGAAACTGGGCGCATTTACCCATCGGTCCGGCAATTAACCCCAAACATACTAAGGTGATAATTGTGGGATTAACATTGGCTGTGGCCGCCCATACCGTTAATTCTGTATAATTCCAAGTTCCCGAAAGTGTCCAAAGTCCCAAGACACCCATTAACAAAAACAAGTCTCCCACCCGTTTGGTCAAAAAAGCATCTCGCGCCCCGGTGACTACCAAGGGTTGACTAAACCACAAACCTACTAATAGGTAAGTTCCCAGGGTGAGAATTTCCAGAATTACATAACTGAAAAATAAATCGTTACACAAAACTAAGGAACAAAGACCAGCTTCAAATAATCCCAATAGGGAAAAGAAGCGTCCCCAACCCCAGTCCATTTCCATATAACCAATGGCATATATCTGCGCCAGCAAGTTCAAGCCGGTAATAACAATTAACGCCCCTAGGTTGACCGCAGAAATTTCTAAGTTAATGGTTAGGTGTAAACCTGCTGTAGATAACCAAGGAATAAATACTTCTTTAGCTGGATGATTCCAAATAGCAAAGAAAGCAAAGACAGCATGGAAAAAGGAGAAAAAGGTCATGACTACGTTGACATATCCCGCTGGTCGAGGACCTGTTTTGCGAATGATCCCCGGAGACCAGGGTATGGCTAAAAGTCCACCTATTAAAGCATAAACTGGAATTAGCCAAATGGTGTCTAGCAAATACTGAGCCATTCAATTACCTCTATAGTTTGCAGCAAAATTTAAAGAAAACACACCAACTAGCACTGATCCCTATCAGTCTAGTGATTACAGATAAGGGAAATTTATCTTTATTTAATATTGTTAAAAATAGCTTACCGTTATCTGTGCCAAAAATAAATCATTTAATTAGATAAATCCGCGATACTTTCTGTAAATAATTCTTATATTTCCAAGTATTGAATTATTAAATAGTAACTATTATCTTTAATCTATGGATTGTATTTTTCTATAACCTGAGTTCGACATAAGATAATTTTTGGAAAACTGCCCCACATATGAGTCTCAAACCCTGATGATCTGGTTGAAAAAATCATAACTCCGTTCGCGTAGCGTCTCCGCAGGAGAAACTCCTAACATGGGGGCGGCATTTTTCACCCCCCCGTTAAATTCACACTTTAGCAATTATGTCAAGCTGCAAATTAGGGAAATTAGTTTCCGCAATTATCACTGGTGGGCTGACTTGGCTAATGGGTGCTGGTTTCATATCCCGGTAGTCAATAATCTGGACAACAATTAGGTAGGCGATCGCTAGTAGAATAGAAATTGCCCCTGTAATAATCGCAACTATCTGAGAACGGTTCACAAGTATTTCCCCCTATTGGAATAACGAAATAGTCCTTAAATATGCCTTCGGCGATCGCTAACCATCGCGTAGTAAACTTAGGAATGTGAATTAAATAAGTAGGTGAACACAATAAAACCAAACTGTGTAAAGAAACGTAAAATCGCCCAAACCCTCTTCACTCTTGCCTCTTGCCTTGCCATAACGACAATTTTCAACGCCAACCTACTTAAAGTGCAAAAGTAAAAACCGAGTTTTGTATGGCTACGCCACGCAAGCTATCAAAAATAAAATAGGAGTCCCATATTATTCATGATAATCATTGCCAGAACCAAATTGCCATTTATCTATTAACCGATGCCAGTAATATTGTTGTTGAATAGATAAATTATTAACTAATAATTCTATCACTGGAGTCATAAAAAATAACCCATTATAAACACATAAATTAACATAATGTAACATCCAATCCAACAAACTCAATAAACCAACTTGGGGAATGATTTTTGCAACCAACAAAGGTTGGGATAACCCAGTTTTTAACAAAGTTTTTGTTAATGCACTAAATTGGACAATATCTTGTAAAAATGGTTTTAACACAGGTGTTCCTAACTGCTGCATTTGCAAAAATACAGCGGAGAGTAATTCGTTAATTTGATTTGGATCAATTTTCTGATTTACACCTACACTCATGGCTTTTTGAAATAACCAAGTTACACTTAAACTTGGTTGATAAGGTTGGAGAATTGCTAAAGATTCGAGAGATAATTGATCTACTTTTAGTGCTTCTTCAATTCCTAAAGTTAGCCGCTGCAAATGACGTACCATAGCCCCAAAACCACCAAAGCTTAGAGGTGATTGATTACCGCTACTATCTCCCACAGGTAAAATCCGATTCCAAGGAGTTTGCAGGGGACTTTGACGATAACTAGGAAAGAAACCAAATAACGCCCGTTGAAAATTTAGGCGATTAATTTCCACACCTTGATATTCGGGTAACAAGCGTAAATATTCGTCAAATAAAGTCTCCAAACTCAATCGTTGTGCATCTGCATCCATATAGGTGAATAAATATGTGGTTCTACCATCCTTGGCTGGAAAAGCTTCCCAAAAATATTGACATTGATTTTCCAAAGCTGTGAAAGATAACAACAAGTCACCGGAATTATTTTCCGCAAATCCTTTCGCACAAGTTCCCACAACTAAACAAAGTGCATCTGGTTTTTTTCCTTGACGCGCTTGTTGGCTAATTGGAGAAAGATTTCCCATAGCATCTAGTAACAATTTTGCAGTCAATTGATTATTGACGATGACTCCATTTGGGTGAACTACAATATCCCTAAATGGTGTATTTTCAAATAACTTTCCTCCCATATTAAGAAAGCGGTTTTTCAAGGTTTCCAGAAGATAAATAGGATTAACACCAATATTCAAAACGTCTTCTATCCATACTTCTGTACCACCGTGAAATTTAACTCGTGCGGGATTATATTCTGTGACGATAGCTTGTGTTAATTCGGCTGCTGTCAGTAATTCCAATTCCCGAAACACTTCTAACTCTTGGCGAGAAATATTCCATTCTTGTTCTCTTCCCCGTAAAATTCCCCTTTCTAACAACGCTACGCGCACACCTCCCACAGCTAAAGCAGAAGCAATTAAAATTCCCAAAGTTCCACCGCAGATAATGACATCGAATTCTACACAGTCTAAATTTTCGGGATTTTCTGTAACTACGTTGGGTATGGGTGTGTTATCTCTTCTTAGAGATGCTAATATACTGTCAGCAATTCGTAAACCGTCTAGAACATCGCCTGGAAGTTGGGAAAGAATTTCTTCAGTTAGGGACATAATTGTTAATTATAAGGCGCAAATGTTGAATGCGTTACACATTTTGGTTATTTTACTATGAATGACAAACTCCAAACAGACAAAGATCAGATCCAGACAAGCACTGATATAGAGATAAATCCAGAAACAGAAAAGGAAGAGGTTCTCTGTCCCCATTGTCAACGCACTGCAACAAATGGTATTAAATGTAAGGGTATCTGTGTAGCTGATAATGATTATTAAGCTGTAAATAAACAAGTTTTGCAAAAATAAGTAATATGGTTAAAATAATTTCTCGTACTTATGTGGGTCAAGCTAATGTTTATGATATTGGTGTCGAAAATGACCATAACTTTGTGATTAAAAATGGTTTTATTGCTGCCAATTGTTTCAATAAATCCCACTCTACAGCTTACGCTTATGTAACTTATCAAACATCATATTTAAAGGCAAATTACCCATTGGAATATATGGCGGCGTTGTTAACCGCTAATAGTGGGGATACAGACAAGGTGCGGAAGTATCTTGATAATTGCTCTAATATGGGGATTGTGATTGATGCACCAGATGTGAATCGCTCTGGATTAGATTTTACCCCGGTAGATGGGAAAATTTTATTTGGATTTTCAGCGGTGCGGAATGTGGGACAAAATGCGATCGCCTCAATTTTGGAAGCGAGGGAAGAATCAGGAGAATTAGTCCCATTTACATCTTTGGCGGATTTTTGCGATCGCGTGGATTTACGGGCCATGAATCGCCGCACATTAGAATCACTCATTAATTGCGGTGCTTTTGACAAAATTGAACCTAATCGCAACCAATTAATTCATGATTTAGAATTAGTTTATGAGTGGGCGCAATCCCGCGCTAGAGACAAAGCTAGTGGACAGGGTAATATATTTGATTTATTAGGAGGGGGATTGGCAGGGAATAATCAACCTCAAAAAAATGCTCATGAATCTGCACCAAAAGCTCCCCCTGTCAATGATTTACCACCTCAAGAAAAATTGAGAATGGAAAAGGAATTATTAGGATTTTATCTCTCAGATCATCCTCTTAAATCTATCAGACAATCATCCTCAGTCCTCGCACCTATTAATTTAGCACAATTAGCAGAACAAAAAGATGATGCTATCCTTTGTGCGGTAGTAATGTTGAATAATGTTAAAAAGGTTGTCACCAAAAAAGGTGATTCTATGGCAATTCTCCAAGTTGAAGATTTATCTGCTGCCTCGGAAGCGGTGGTTTTTCCTAAAACATATGAACGCATTAGTACTCTCCTCGAAGTTGATGCCAGATTGATTATCTGGGGTAAGATAGATCGCCGTGATGATCAAGTGCAATTTATTCTTGAAGACGCAGAAACTGTCGAAACTGTCAAAATGATTTTAGTGGAACTGAGTCCACAACAAGCAGGAACAATTGAAGAACAACATCGTTTGAATACAATTCTCAAAGCACAAGCAGGGGATAAAGATAAATCCAGAATACCTGTCATTGGTGTTGTTCAAGCTGGAGATCACCGAGAAATTGTCCGCTTTGGAAGACAGTTTTGGGTACAAGATTCGGGAACAGCAGTCCAAGCTTTACAAAATGGCAGATTTCCGGCTCATATTAAACAACTAACCAGCGGTTAACCCATAATACCCGTAGGGGCGCAGGGCCTGCGCCTTCTTATCATATCGCGCCCTCTTCCCATATTACGCCCTCTTCTCATATATGTATATAATCTTAAATTAAGAGGGCTTACACCGTAAGCCCCTACGAAATTAACAATTATTGGTTTGGTTATGAAGTTTGATCCCGAAAAGCATCACCGTCGTTCAATTCGGCTTCCTCATTACGATTATGGTCAAGCTGGCGCTTATTTTGTCACAATATGTACTTATAAAAAACAATGTTGGTTTGGTGATGTTAAACGGGGGGAAATGCAACTAAATCTAATTGGTCAAATAGTTGTTCAAGAATGGTTAAAATCATCAGAAATTCGCCAAGAGATTGCATTGGATGAATGGGTTTTAATGCCTAATCATTTACATGGAATTGTTTGGATTCAGGATCAAGATCAGGGAAGGGGCGATCGCATTGAGGAATTAAACCATGAGGATTTACGCAATAAGAAATTAAACCAAGAGGGCTTACGCCGTAAGCCCCTACGGTCTGGTTCGCTCGGTTCTTTTGTTAATGGGTTTAAATCTTCTGTGACTCGGCGCGTTAATTTAATTCGGTATAATTCTGCCTTTTTGGCAACGTAATTATTATGAATCTATAATTAGGGACGAAACACATTTAATTAATATTAAAGAATATATCAGGAATAATCCTCAAAACTGGCAGGATGATGAGGAAAATCCCCACAATAGTTCAGAATGGCAGGAAATTCTGATAGATGTGCGATTTTAACAAAAAATATATTTCAGTGAATAATTGTCATTACCTGACTATTTGCAAAATTTGATGATTTATTTGCAGATTTAAGAGTTATTATTTTTAACACAGATAAAATAATACTAAGTACAGGACAAAAAATTGAGAGAGAGAAGAAAGTCGTCATATTTCAAATCTAAATCAGTAACAAGAGAACGCAGATAATCTAAACCGTAACGAAAAACACTTTTAGCAAAACGTCCATGTTTCTTGATTTTGATA